>NZ_JBOFLP010000270.1:0-10320 GCF_051657925.1 Chroococcidiopsis sp. | reverse complement strand
TGGCGCGACTAGCTCAACGTTGGAAAGTCCCATTTTATTGTCATGCAGCCGAGCAGCCTCTACTCAATGAAGCAGCCGCACGACAATGGCGCTATCAAGCTCTAGCGACGATCGCCCGAACGCATAATTACCCGTATATAGCTACGGGACACACAGCCAGCGATCGCGCCGAAACCTTACTATACAATTTAATTCGCGGCAGTGGTGCAGATGGCTTGCAAGCTCTAACTTGGCAACGCTCTCTTCATGTAGGGACACAAAGCTATGCGCCCCTACTAGTGCGTCCCCTATTAGAAGTTACGCGAACTGAAACCGCTCAATTTTGCCAAGAGCGACAACTTCAGGTATGGGAAGATACAACTAACCTAGACCTTAAATATGCCCGTAACCGCATCCGACAAGAATTGTTGCCCTACATCCAAACCCACTTCAACTCCCAAGTAGAGCTAACCCTAGCTCAAACTGCGGAGCTTTTACAAGCAGAAGTCGAATATCTCGAACGAGCAGCCGATGAGTTGCGACAGCAAGCCGTTCAAGCATCGGGAGTCGGGAGTCGGGAGTCGGGAGTCGGAGAAGAGAGCAGGGGAGCAGAGGAGCAGAGGAGCAGAGGAGCAACTACCAACTACCAACTACCAACTACCAACCACCCAATCAAAATCAACCGCCGCATTTTACAAACAGCCCACATCGCTCTACAACGACGCGTGATGCGGCAGATTTTGCAGCAAACTTTACGTTGCTCCCCTAACTTCGAGCAAATTGAAAAACTCATGGCTTTGATTGCTGCTCCAAATGGAACGCAAACAGATCCTTTTCCTGGCGGTGCGATCGCCACAGTAGATAAAGATTGGATTTGGTTAAAATAAATTAACATAGTGCAGCATGGCAGAAATAAGTCACCAGTAAGCCGCAAGACAAAATGCTTATAGCATTAAGTTTTTGGCTTTTGACTTCTGACTTTTGACTTTTTTATGAGTTTCTCGTAATTTTGGCGCGAATTTGAGCGATCGCTGCTTGTGGTGGTTCGCTAGCTTCTACGCTCAGTATGCCTGCCACTCCTTGTAATTTCTGTCGCAGTCCATCCAAACTATCTTGTACTGGTCTGAGGATTTCTTCACAAAGATTTATCCTACCGCTACAATCGGCAGCAAGCGATCGCAAAGATAGCAACTCTTGCTGCCAAGTCTGTAATTGCTGCCACTGTCTTTCCTGTTCCTGCACCTGCTGGTCGAGCATTCCCTGCTCTAAGTCAAATCCAGAGCGCATCTGCTCGATTTCCTTTTCTAGCTGTTGCAGTATTAGGGATTGCTGTTGTTTTTGCGACTGAATTTGACTTAATAGTGGATCTAAATCTAATTTATAATCTTCTTCTCGATTGCCAACTGGAATTCCCTGCCGTCTCCACAAAACAGTTTGGTGTTGTCGTAAAGTTTCTTTACGATCTTGTAAATTTTGGCGTTGACCCATCAAGGTTTGCAGCAGAAATTCATAACTGTCTTGTTCGTCTTTTAGTTCTGCTTCTATATTCGCCCGTTCCCCGTCGCTGGCAGCTCGGCTCAAGCGCCCCTTAATTTCGTCAATTGCCTGTTGATTAGCTCTTAGTTCCTCTTCTTGCTCGTGAACGAACCGACAAGCATTCTCCCAATCTCGCCGCAAATCTTGTAGCACTTGTTGCAGTTGATCTAAAGGCATTTGTTCCAATGCGGCAGAATCAACTTGCTGGCTAAAGAGAAAATCATCTACGGGTTGGATCAAACGATTCAGTTGCTGATGTAAATCTTCTTGATGTCGTTGATGTGCGTTGAGGGTTTGAGCGTATTCTTGCTTGGCTTGCAGCACCATCGCTTGCGCTTGTAGTTTGACTTTTCGCTGTTCTAGAGATTTTTGTGTTTCCCACCACTGCTGTTGACCTTGCTGTAACCTCTGAGTTTGGCTATCGACTTCTAACTGCTGCTGGTCTATCCCTTGCTTTTGCTGTTCTAGTTTCTGCCAATGTGGAATCAAGGTTGCTTGCTGGGTCTCTACCAATTCTAGAACCAAGGTTAGTTCTTGCCTTACTGCTGTAGTCGGTGGTAAGCCTTGAGATAAGCGTTCGAGCAATTCTTCAACTTGGCTAACAGTTGTTTCGTCCAATCCTGCTGACTGGCTGCTCTGTAATCGCCTATATTCCTCCTCGATGTGTTCCAACTCTTCCAAGCGTATTTCCATTTCTTCGTGGCGGCGGGACATCTCATCTCTTTGAAAGGTGAGAGATTCCTTCCACTGCTCGATTTCTTCTTCCTGAAGCTT
The DNA here is from genome assembly GCF_051657925.1 of Chroococcidiopsis sp. Taxonomy (NCBI): domain Bacteria; kingdom Bacillati; phylum Cyanobacteriota; class Cyanophyceae; order Chroococcidiopsidales; family Chroococcidiopsidaceae; genus Chroococcidiopsis; species Chroococcidiopsis sp. The sequence continues at coordinate 8,031 of NZ_JBOFLP010000270.1, read as the reverse complement.
CGCCTTTTCGATTTGTCGGGAGAACCCACTTAAGATGCTAACTAAAGGTCGCCCTGCTTCTTGAATGCGTTGTACTTGTCGATTGGCATTTAAATCAGCTAGTATCAGCGCTCCAGCATTGAGATTGTTTGCTTCCTCAGCTGCAACAACCTCTTCTCCCTGTACAGAAGACCAACTCTGGTCGGCTCTTTGAAATGCCAGCAGCTTGATTTCTGTCTTCAGACCCATAAAAGCTTTTTGCTTTTGTACTTCTGCTAAATACAGCACACCAGTCGTCCTCTTGATTTACCAATGCCTCAGCTGCGAACCGATCTTGCTTGTCATGTTTGACCCACTTTGGTTAAATCTCCATTGTGGTCAAAACCCCATTTTGGTTAAAGCTAATATCAGCAGGCGCAGAAATATCCGACTCTATTTTGGACTGAATACAGTCGATGTCACTTCCGAGTTATTGCTTAACTTCTTCACTTCTTTTTTGTTAAATTATGTTACAAAATTGGCGGCTAGCGATTAGTCGTCATTTGTCATCTGTCATTGGTCAGAGTCAATGTTAGCCAACTGATGACTGATGACTATAAAAGGGAAGAATTAATGAAGGGGTATACGCGATTACATAGGAGCTTCATCAGCTAAATGCAGGGTAACTTAAGTGAAATTGATATTCGCAGTATTTTACAACTCATTGAATTAGGACAGCGAACGGGGGAATTGTTTGTTGAAGCCTACAGTCCTTCTAGTAACGTGAATCACGCAGATCCGAACTTCGCTTTGCGTCACAGGAGTTCGTACCCGCGATCGCAGTGTTGGTTTATCTTTTTTCTCAACGGTCAAATCGTCTATGCCACAGATGGCGATCGCAGTTTATCTCGTCTACGCGATTATCTACGACACTATCAAATTGAGATCGACCTAGAGCAAATTACAACTTCCACGTTCGCAGCTCATAACGCCCTAGAGTATGCCTATCTTTGGACATTGCTAGAAGATCGCGTTCTCACCCCTGCTCAAGCTCGTAACATCATCCACGGCATTGTGCATGAAACCCTGTTCGATCTACTGAGTTTGCATCAAGGTTTGTTTATTTTCAAGCGAGGAGCTGCCCTATCACCGCAGTTGACAATTTTAGTCAGTACTTCTTTAGCAACCAAGATCGTACAGCAGGTACAGGCATGGAAGCAGTTATATCCTCAGATTCAATCTCCCGATCGCTCTTTGACGATCGCCAATCTCAAAGGATTACGTCAAGGCTTGCCAGCAGCAACCGCCAATCGACTAGAGACTTGGATAGATGGTAAAACTTCTCTCCGCCAACTAGCACGCTATCTCAATCGAGATATTTTAACCGTAGGCAAGGCGATTTATCCTTGCGTGAAACACGGTTGGATACAAATTCACACACCAAAAATAATTGGGACAATAACTGATAATCCTCATTTGTCTTCTGGTATCAAAACGCTAACAATCACATGCATCGACGATGCGATCGCTATTTGTCAAACTGTAGAAACTATCCTACAGCAGCAAGGATTTACAGTCATGAGCTGTAGCGATCCGCTTCAGGCATTTAGTCTGCTGTTTCACCAGCCACCAGATTTAATTCTGTGCGATATTGTCATGCCCATACTAGATGGCTACGAGCTATGTGCCATGCTGCGCTGCTCCAATGCCTTTCGGCAAACGCCGATTGTCATGCTAACAGGTAAGGATGGATTCATCGATCGCGTCAGAGCTAGAACGGTAGGCGCAACCGACTATCTCACTAAACCTTTCACCGATAGCGAGTTATTGATGCTAGTAGAAAAACACCTGCATAAGAAGGGTGTGAGGACAAGTCACAACTCACAACTCATAACTCACCAGTCATAAGGCAGAATTAACTACTCATCAATTGCTAGTCCGGTCACTGGTCAGGAGTCACTGATAACTGATAACTGTTCGCCTCTGTAGATTCACCGATTGCGGTAAGTTTTTAACTTAAATAGAATTAAGTTCTCAGTGGATTTGCGCTTGGACAAACGATTGAGGTAGAGCTAAGTTGATGCTGTAGTTTAGTAATCTAAGATTCTCTTAAAACACTAACTATCCAAATAATTTGTATTGCACCTGAAAGAATGACTTTTATCGCGTGTATTGACACCATAAACACTGTGAAGTATCGCATAAGGAACTTATTCAATTTCGATAGAAGCTCATGCGAGAGTTCGATCTAAAAATCAGTTATCTTTGAGTTTGCCTACAATTGTTTGAGCCATTAACTTAAATTTTGCGAGTTCATGCAAGACACGATTGAAGTTGATTTTACAGATATTTATACTAAATTTTGGCATTTTCGTAGCTTGATTAGTAAAGAACTTAGCTTACTGAATTGATGCATAATTTTTAGTTAACCACGGTGGTCGTGCCCACAGGCGGGACGTTGAAGCCAGGAGGCAAATTAACAGTTATGAGTACAGTGCTGGTCGTGGAAGATAGTCCTACTCAAAGAGAGATTATTATCGATCTTCTTCAGGGGAGTGGATTGACGGTGATGATAGCCACTGATGGTATGGAGGCTTTACAGCATATGCAAGAAGCTTCTTGTCCCGATTTAGTGGTGTTAGATATTGTCATGCCTAGAATGAATGGTTACGAGGTTTGTCGCAAGCTGAAAACCGATCCAAAAACTCAAAATGTCCCAGTGGTAATGTGTTCCTCCAAAGGCGAGGAATTCGATCGCTACTGGGGAATGAAACAGGGTGCAGATGCTTATATTGTCAAACCATTTCAACCAAAAGAATTACTGGCAACAGTTAAACAATTACTGCGAGGGCAAGGGTGAGTGGCATGGTAGATCTGGACTTGTCAATGGGTGCTGACCAAGTTCAAGTTGCGTCAGAATTTCAGCAATTAGAGATTCGGGAAGGAGAACTACACCTACGCTTTTTTGTCACACCCACTCAAGAGGTGGCATTGCCAGCAATTATTGTTCGGGAGGTCATCTCAGCTCCTCTCGATCGCATTACACCAATTCCCAATATATCCAGCTTACTCTTGGGCACGATCAACTTACGCGGACGAGTGATCTGGGTAGCTGACCTCAGCCAAATTTTGGGAGAATCAACAGCCTTAAACACAGAGCGACCAGAAATTCCGGTAATTGCCGTAGAAGAGCAAGAAATACTCTTAGGGTTGGCAGTCGATCGCATTGTCGGGATGGAATGGCTGAGTGCGGAAAAAGTCCAGCAGCCTACTCAAGTTGCAAACAGTATGGCTCCCTTTGTCCGTGGTGAGTGGATTTTAGATGAAGATACCCATCAGCGTCTTCGACTGCTAGATCACAAGGCAATTATATCGAGCGAACTTTGGGCAGCATGAAATCAAGGTAAGCAGAGGCAGCAAATGACATCAAGTACTAATCACGAGCAGCAATATCAACAAGCTCAAACAGCATACATTCAAGGCAACTATGAGGAAGCGGCTACTTTTGTCGATCGATTGATCGAAGACTTTCCTACCGATCCTAATAGTCGTCTCCTACGAGGTCACATTTACTGCGTTCTTCGGCAGTACGAAATTGCCAGAGAACAATATCAAACTGTACTACAACTGACACAAGATCCAGAACTGATTGATTGTGCGAAAAATGGTTTGGAGTCAGTTAAACAGTACGAAAGTTCGGAGCAGTATAGTAATGGCAGAATGCCAGCGTCAGAAATTGAAAAGACTTTTTTGTTAGGAGCTGACGCTGCTGAACCACCGGACTACTACGCTACAGAGCAGTCGTCATATTCAGATTCTCCGAAGTCTTTTTCGCATCAATTTGACAGTCCGTTTGCCCAATCGCATCTCGACAGTACAAATGTTACCAGCAGTAGCAATTCTTCTATGCCTTTTGGCAATCCTTTTGTCTGGAATCAGCCAGAAAGTAACCCATCAGAAGATAGCAATTTAGAGTTGAGCCTACCAGATTTGAGCCAGCACGAGCTTTCTCATCCTCACAATTCAGACTTGTCTCACTTTCAAATCGAGCGCGAGTTTTCCGAGCGCTATGGACTTGACACTGAAAACAACAATGTTAGTCGCGCCGAGCGCAATTCAATCGAAGAGTTTGAACTTCCAGAGTCAGCTTCTGAATTACTAGATTCTGGATTGTTGTCTTCTCCTCTATCAGGAAGTGCGTCATCCTTACCGTCTGCGGACAGTCACAGCGAATTGAACGATCGCGCCAGCAACAAGGTAGAACCAGCTCAATTGGCATCGTCCATTCCCAATTTGCAAGCGGATGATACAGGCGATCGCCAATTATCTGCCAAGAGTGGTGGCTTAGTAGGACAGTTCGAGCAAGCGCCTCTGGCAAAAAAGCAATGGCTTACGGCAAGCACTGTCGGTATTACCTCTGCTCTAGTTGTCGCTGCCGTTGGTTTTGGCGGATCGATGCTACTCAAGGGTGAAAACCAGCGTGCAGTCCAAGGTACGGGTATAGCTATGGCTCTGGTTGCTGGAGCTACAAGTTTTGCTAGCTCGCGCTTCATGGGACGACTGACGCTCAAACAAATTCAACAAACCACAATGGATCTGCGCGGACAATTTAATACCGTGCGGACGGGCAATCTCGATGCTAGAGCTACAGTTTATTCTCAAGATGAGTTTGGACTGTTAGCTTCTGAGTTTAACGATATGCTACAAGGCATTACTCAAATTACTACAGAAACGCAGCGCAAAGCACAAGAACAAGAACAGGCTAAAGAAGAATTACAACGGCAGGTGATCCGGCTACTAGACGACGTAGAAGGTGCGGCAAGAGGAGACTTAACCGTACAGGCTGAAGTCACTGCTGACGTTTTAGGAGCGGTTGCCGACTCGTTTAACTTAACAATTCAAAATCTGCGAGAGATCGTCGGACAAGTCAAACTAGCAGCTCGACAGGTCAGTCAAGGATCTGCCGACAACGAAACATTTGCCCGGGCGCTGTCCCAAGACGCTTTGCGTCAAGCTGAAGAGCTAGCAGTTACGCTTAATTCTGTACAAGTGCTAACAGACGCAATTCAACGGGTAGCAGAATCGGCGAGAGAGGCTGAATCTGTAGCGCGTTCTGCTTCTGACACCGCTCAAAAAGGCGGTGAGGCAGTAGAAAGAACGGTAGCAGGTATTTTAGAAATTCGGCAGACGGTGGCGGAAACCACTCGCAAGGTAAAGCGGCTGGCAGAATCCTCGCAAGAAATTTCTAAGATTGTGGCACTGATTTCTCAAATTGCTTCGCGGACGAACATGTTGGCACTTAACGCCAGTATTGAAGCAGCAAGAGCTGGAGATGCAGGTCGAGGCTTCGCCATTGTTGCGGATGAGGTACGTCAGCTAGCAGACAGAGTTGCCAAGGCATTGAAAGAAATCGAACAGATCGTGCGGCAAATTCAAAGCGAGACGGGTTCGGTAATGACAGCGATGGAAGAGGGAACTCAACAGGTTATTCAAGGAACAAAACTAGCCGAACAAGCTAAGCGATCGCTGGAAGACATCGTGCAAGTATCCAATCGTATTGATGCTTTGGTTGGTTCGATCACTGCTGACACCGTACAACAAACAGAAACCTCTCGCGCCGTGGCAGCTGTGGTACAGTCAGTAGAGTTAACAGCACAAGAAACCTCTCGGGAAGCTCAGCGAGTTTCTGGCTCTCTGCAAAACCTCGTGCAGGTAGCAGGAGAATTACAGACTTCAGTAGAACGCTTCCGAGTGTAGCTATGGTGTTTTGAATGGTAGCAAAGGGCGATTCCATTTTGAATTTGGAATTTTGGAATGTAATAAGCTAAATTCATTAAAATAATTCCAAAATCAAAAACTTTCAGTTAAATAGTACGAATAATGTTCTTAACTGAGTGTTTAAAATTCTATTTTCGCCCAATTCTACTGAGTTTTGAGTTTAACACGAGTAGGGATGAAATTGTCTATTGCTATTTTTTCACTTATTGTCAAGTATTGACTTATGGCTGCAACCTCAACTCAATACTATCCTCCGATCTCAAAACTCAAAATAATTTCTTAACTCAAAACTAATTCTCTTACCTGAAAACTTAGAACTCAAAACTCAAAATAATTATTATGCTGCCGGAACAACAACAGCGGATTTTGGGCTATTTTCTTGAAGAAGCCAACGACCACCTAAACACGATTGAGCAAGGCTTGTTAAATCTGCAAAGTACGCTTGCAGATTCGGAGATGGTAAATGAAATCTTCCGAGCTGCTCACTCAATTAAAGGAGGAGCAGCAATGCTGGGTCTGAATAGCATCCAGCGTACAGCTCACCGCTTGGAAGACTTTTTCAAAATTTTGAAAGAGTGTCCGTCGATTCAGATCGAGCAAACTCTAGAATCATTATTTTTGCAAGTTTTCGATAATTTAAAGGCGCTTTTGGAGCAACTCCAAAATGGCTCTAACTTAAGTGATGGTGAAGCCAGTCGGTTAATGGCAGAAGTCGAACCGGTGTTTGCTGCTCTGGAACATCAACTGTCCGTACTAGTGGGGCAAGCTGGTGGTAGTATGCATCCAGATGAATTATCCATGCCTGCGGTTTCTGCGGATGCACAAGCAGCGATCGCTGCTTGTGCATCCGCTTTTGAGTACAGCGTCCCAGAAACACTCAGAGAGTTGTTACAACTATTTAAGCAACCGGAGACATCTCAAACGCGCCAAGAACTTCAGGCGTGCTGTACCCGACTCGCTGAGATGGGAGTGGAATATGACTTATCTGGCTGGTTGACGCTGTGCGAAACAGCAGCAGGAGCGATCGCCAATGCCGACAACTCCTATCGTACTCTTGCTCCAGTCATTATTCGCGAACTCAAACAAGCACAGGAACTCATTCTCGCTCACCGTGGAGATGAAATTACCATCTGCGAACAATTGCAATCGTTGTCGATTAATACTTTCTTGCTGGATTGGGAAGAAAACAATAGCAATAGTTTTGAGTTAAACGAGAATCAGTTTCCTGAAAATTCTCTCGTTTTAGGAGCGGATATCTTCACACCTCCTGCAACTGTTGATAATGAAGTCAAAACAGCATTTTCTACAGAAGAACAACTGGACAACTTGTCAGATGATGACGCTCTTAGCAGCTTATTTACTCCCAAGTCGGACAGCAATAATCAACTTTGGCGAGAAACAACCGATTTATTAGATGTTATCAACGATCGCTCTGATGATATCTCGCTTCAAGATATTGAATCGCAATCTTCTATTTCTTCTGAAGAGACTTTAGCACTCAATAATTTATTTACTGAAGCCCAAAATATTTCTCTAAATTCAATTGACGAAGAACCTGCTTTTTTGAATTTGTTTAGCGCTCCGACAGCAGGTTTAGATGACGTTACATCTCTGGAAGCAACGAACCCCACAGATAATTCAGAAAACGTCAATATAAATCAGTTGTGGACAGAGGGAACTCAGAGCTTACCGCAGCTCGAAACATCACGCTCCGAAGCTGTTGTCTATAGTTCGGTAGAAGCGATCGCCGATACAGAAATACAGCTTGAATTAAGCAATGAATTCGCTATGTCAGATGACTTGATTGCTTTTGTGCCACAAGTAGAATCTGAGTTGACTGAATCAGAGTTTGATTTATCCGCGATCGCATATCCCGCAAGTGTAACACCAATATTTACAACCGATGCTGATAATGATATTACAAAATCATTGACCGAATGGAACAGTGAGATTGAAGCAGTAGAATTAAATTGCGATTTAATTCCTGAAATAGATAATAATTTATGCTTAGAAACTGACAATATTGCTCCAGAGATCAATGAAGGATGGGATGATAGTAATGTAAGCCAGTTAGAACTTGGCTTTTCTCCTATGGAGTTGAGCGGTAATTTTAGTTTTGAGACTGAATCCAGCTTAGAACCACTAACATCGATAACCGATAATAGCAATCCAGACTTCATGGCAGGATGGGATACTAGCAGCGAAGCCCCAGAAATGGGTTTTGACTCTACAGTAATGGAATTAAGTGACGATCTTGATTTGACAACCAATTCTAGTCTGGAGCTAGGTGAGAGT
>NZ_JBOFLP010000269.1:0-26649 GCF_051657925.1 Chroococcidiopsis sp. | reverse complement strand
GGCAACCATTCGAGAACGGCTTCTTCCTTAGTATTAGTATTGCGCGAAGGTGTTTCGCGGTTGAATTTCATGTGGATCGAACGAGTTTGTTCGCCATCAGCAGCCACAGCCATAATTGGGTAGTCGATTAACCCATCTTGGAATGACATCTGGAAGCGGAATGTCCCATCTGGATTGAGTTTGATTGGACGACCGCCGATGGTTACTGTTGCATCTGGTTCGGTTGCCCCGTAAACAATTAACTCAGCATCGGCAACTAACCAGAACTGACGCGGACGCATGGGAACGGCAGAAGCAGAGAAGCCTACGCCGGACATACCTACGCCAGACATGGTTAAACCAGATACAGTAGGTACTGCCCACATTCCCACGCCAGAGGGGAAGACGTAAGAACTGATTGCTTGTTCTGGAACCTGCTGCATGGAACCAAACAGAGAACCTGCAACTCGCTGCGCTTCTGCACCTTGAGCCATGCCGAAAATTTCGTCATAAATTGGATTGCTGGTGCTGCTACCAGCTGTCATTGCCATGCGCTTAGCAGGGGGAACCAGTTCAAATACAGTCTTACCGCGCAGATCTTCATCCATGCTGACGGTAACGAAGTGGTCTTCAATCCAATCACTAGGATAGACGGGGGGAACGTGGACGGTAGCGGAACGAGCCAGAACCAGAAAACGACCGTCAACGCAGCGATAACCGATATCTACCACATAGTCGCGATCGCTCACTGGGATCGGTAAATACCATTCCCGCGCTAGTTCGTCGCAAGGATATTCTTGAATGCTGTGGGGGCTTTGAAATTCGATGTTAATATCTGTTACGTCGTAGAGGCGCAACGCCAACTGTTGTCCGCCTTGGCGACGCAGTTCTTCTTTGTGGTCGTTGGGAATATCCCAGTACGTGTACGACCATTGCGGATCGCGTGGCATCAGTACAATTCGGCTTTCGCCATAGCCTCCAGGTAAATCCGCCAAACCCTCATCCACGTCAGCTAAGGAACCACCAGTCCGGTCTTCTTGTCCCAGTTCAAATTTAGCTGCTTCCACTGTTTCTTGTGCCTCCAGATTACGCGGTTGAGTGCTAGAGAGTTTAGTACGCTCGGCTTGTTGTATTGCTGCCAATAGTTGCGACTTACGCATTCGACTGTAGCGGGAGATGCTATATTCGCTAGCAACTCGACGCAACTGCCGCAGTGTCATGTCGTCTAGAGGTGGGCGTTCTTTCGCCATAAATTTAACCTCCAATATAAAGTACGAATTCAGAATTCAGAATTTGGAATTCGGAATTAGTGCAAGAGAAGCTCCCTTCTCCCTTTTTCCCAATCGCAATCCTTGCCTTGCGGCAGACAGTATTTTTTTGGGATCGCGGGGATCGCTTTGTTAACTATTTGTAGCAGAAAAACTCTTAGCAAGATCGTTGTGAAAAGACCGATTTCAATCGATCCCACGTAGGTATCAGTTTTTTGGGGATCGCTATGTCATAGATTTATGACATTGACGACGATCGTGTGTCGAAACTCCCCCAATTTTGTTATGTTTTCATGACATTGCCTGACGATCGCCTCCAACAGGTAGGGGCGCACAGCTATGCGCCCCTACAAACGTCATGTACGCAATCGAGTCCCTAATTACCAAACACGTACAACCACAAAGGCAGAACGAGAAGATAGAGAATAGTAGAAAGAATAATACTGCTGGCGATCGTCGTCCGGTCGAGTTCGTACTCTTCAGCAAAAATCAGTCCGGCAAAAGCAGTTGGAACGCCAGACATCAGCACCATTGCCAAACGGCGATCGCCCGATAACCCCAATACAAAAGTAGTTGCTACACCCACCAATCCGGGGATAACGATGACTCGCAATACAGCCGGAATTATCCCTTGTTGAAAGCTTTTCCATCCTGGTAGTTGAGACAAGCGCATCCCAATTAAGAGAAAAGCGCAGGCGATAACAACATCAATCGATCCCTGCAAGCCTGACTCAACGATACGTGGAAGCGCCACATCTTGAGTGAAATAACCAATCGCAAACGCCCAAAGAATCGGTACGGTTAAAACATCTCTCAGATGAATCCACCAGTGATGGGATTGTTCGGAACGACCGAAATAGCTAGCAATCAATACACCAAACCCGTAAGCACCAACTATGTTATGGGTGATGCTGAAAAACACAATCCAGCTCAAGTACTCTGGATCGATAAAGGTAGGGACGATGCTCAATCCGACAAAACCTGTATTTCCTAGCGCCGCAGCTAGAATAAAACTGCCTTGGTAAGATGGCTTGTCCCACGGCTGAGATAAAAAGCCTGAGATGTTAGCATTTGTCGATCGCTCGGCAAACTGCTGTAAGCTAGCTAAACACAAATAAGCGATCGCCACTCCAGTGCCAATCGCTGCTAAAGTAATTCCTGGAGCCAATCCCGCTGGCTCTGAAAAATTGGTTTGACGCGCCAAAGCCAGGATTTCCAAAGGAATTCCCACCCAGTAGAGACCGCGACCCAACCAGTGGGGTAAAGTCTCCGGTACTAGGCGAAGCATTATTAGCCCCAAACCAGTCCACGCAATCAGGGGCAAGTAAGCATGAAATAAAGTTTCTGTCATATTGAGCTATTAGCTATTAGCTGTTAGCCGTTAGCTATTTGAGCGACATGCGAGTGTAAATAGAGAAGTGAAGCTAAACCCTAACCCCACAAGTTACAATCCTAATCGCTAATTGCCAATTGCTAATCGCTAAAACTGCTATTTCAGCACCTTCATAGTCTGAATTCGCCAATTACCATTTTGGCGCACTAAGTTGTACTGCACGCGCAGCTTTTCATGATAAGAAGCGGCTCGATTCAGACGGTTTCGCTCGTAGATCTGGGCGACTTCCACAACTGTCGCCTCTATTTGGGCGCGATCGCTGTTTTTTGAGTCATTTTTCACGCCATTGATCTGAAGACTGTGCTTGTAGTGCCGGACGCGGCGATTGAGCAGATCGTCTTGAACGCGCTTTTGCCACTGAGATAAAGCTGGTTCGACCAGGATTTGCTTTAATTTATCCGTCGCGTGTTCCGAGCCAAAAGCGGCGGCTTTTGCCGCTAGCCAAGCTTGAACGACTGGAGCAGCCGTATCCCGATTCAGATTCAATGGTTTGGATACTGCTGGCTTTGGCTGCGGTCGAGGAATTGCTATAGGCGGTTGGTTCAACTCTACGACTAGTTGTTCTGAGACGATAGCTGGCTGTTGGGCTATGGGTGGAGTTGCGGTTCTGTGGAATAAGGCGAAGATTTGACTGGTGAGAAACCACAAAACAGCTAGACCGAGAGTCCCGCCACCTAACAGTATTGCCAAACGACCGATCTTGAGAGAACCAAAGCCGAGCGCTCCACTGGGGCGATCCTTGCCATTATCGTGACTCCCTCGCTGTGGCAGACGATTTTTTGAATTGCGGCGCTGGCGAGGTGGTGTAGCTTTTTCCACCCCAGAAGTTGCCTTCGTAGCACTTGAGCTTGCCGTCACTGGCTCTGGATTGGACAACACAGCCACAGTTCCTTGAGAGGAGTTTTCATCTCCTCTGCCCCCAAGCTCCCCTACTCCTCTGCTGGTTGCGGCACTAGCTGCGATCGCCTGTCGTTGCCCATTTCTGGCTGCTACCCGCTCGTTTCCGTCCGTAGCGCGGTCTGCTGGAGCAACAAACTGGTATTCTGCGATCGCATAGTCGGGCTGGCTTGGCAAAGCTTCTAAGTATTCCTGCACGCCAGGATCGGCAAAATAGTCTTTGAGCGAAGCCGTTCGAGTCGCCAAATCGCGAAAGTGAGGAAAGACTTCTGTTTGTAGCCACGTTTCGCTGTACAGACACAAACCAGGCAGAAGATCGGGCGCACCTTGAGAATTTTTGCGGATAACGGCTAGAGGTTCTTCTTCTTGACTGCGTTGAAGGGCTTCAGTTGCTTCTACTGTTTGACCTAACAGCAGAGAGCAGATTGCTTGTTCTAAATATAAATCTTGGCGTTTTCCCAACCGCAGCAGCAGGATTTTTGCTTGGTGAATCAATGCGGGCATTCGTGCCGCAAACCCCCTGGCAATGGAGGCGTAGACAGCTAAATACGTTGCTACTGCTGAAGGACGCTGGCTTTCTGCTTCAAATAGACTTTGTTGTTCTGCCGCTGTGAGGTAGTCTCGTAGTTGTTGAATAAAGCCGAGAAAATCCTCAATACTCAGACCCGAACCATCATTGCCAGTACCTTCAATCCCTTGGCGATCGCGCAAAATGTCCTGTAACAGTTGCAACCCTCGCTGCCTTTCGGCAATGTGAGATTCGGGTTGCGATACCAATTCTAGAATGCGATAGGGGCGCAGTTTCTCTAGGTCGGCAGCAATTTCTGCCGCAGTGTTGGGAAATAGCCCTTCTCGTTCTAACAAGCTATACCCTGCTTGGAGAGAAACAGCTGCATTTTCATACCGGTCGTTCTGCCATTGTTCTCGTCCTTGTTGTAGATAAGCAAGAGCCACAGCTAGGACAATATCAGGGCGATCGCTTTGAGCGTCGCTGTCTGCTTCAAGATCGCTATTGCTGAGGAAAGACTGACCTAAGTTCAATACCAGTTCGCATTCTCCTGCATCTTGCAGAATTATCAGCGCTCCGATCAGCAGATCGTCGGCAATTTCAATACTGAGGCGATCGGTTTCAGGTTCAAGTTCAAAATTACGGTCGAAACTCTTAGATGGCGCGTTCAATTCTTCATCAAATTCGCCATCCGCAGCACCATTCATCATCCCACTGTTTGCTAATTCATCGGCAGAGGCACGATATTCAGCATCGTAGCGCTGTCGCTGTAGGGGATCGGACAGGACTCGATAGGCAAGAGAGATGAGTTGATTGCGAATCTCGATCGCTGTCAAAGAATACTCGCGTTGCGGCAGTTGCGCGGTGCGATCGCGGTAAGCTTGTTGCAACTGTTCCGCACTCATCGGCTGAAAAAAATTGGGTGGTAGTCCCAAAATGCGATAATAATCTAATGGAACGCGCACAGTTAAGCTCCCCTGCACCGTGAGAAAATTAGTAGTTTATTTATATCGAGATGTCAAGCGATAGCGTTTTTCCATAGCTTGGCAAAACGTGCCTATATGATAACTTGTGGATTTTAACCTCAAAGTTATTTTATCTACCAGCTTGAAGCATGGATCGTTGAGTCGTTGCGAACTGAAATTTTACTTAATAGAGGGAGTAGGGAGTAGGGAGTAGGGAGTAGGGGGACAAGGGAGCAGAGGGGAAATCCAAAATTCAAAAATCCGCACACCCCATACCCTACATCCTTTCTTCACTGACAACTGATAACTGATAACTGATAACAGGTTATCTTAAAAAATAATTTCATATTAGCGATCGCAAAGGTATTACATAGTAATGGTTCAGGAGCGGACTTTACCCGTTTTTCACGCTGCTACAGCCCAAATCACCAGAGAACAAGGGCTAGTGCTTTACGAGGATATGGTTTTGGGGCGCATGTTTGAAGATAAATGCGCCGAAATGTATTATCGCGGTAAGATGTTTGGCTTCGTTCACCTATATAACGGTCAAGAAGCCGTCTCTTCTGGCGTAATCCAAGCAATGCGACCGGGAGAAGATTATGTTTGCAGCACTTACCGCGATCACGTCCATGCTCTAAGTGCGGGAGTCCCTGCTAAAGAAGTATTGGCAGAGTTATTCGGTAAGGCTACAGGCTGTAGTAAAGGGCGTGGCGGTTCGATGCATATGTTTTCTGCCGAGCATCGCTTACTTGGTGGTTATGCTTTTGTCGCTGAAGGCATTCCCGTTGCCGCTGGTGCAGCATTTCAGTCTAAGTATCGTCGCGAAGCGCTAGGAGATGCAACCGCCGACCAGGTGACAGCTTGCTTTTTTGGCGATGGAGCCTGCAATAACGGTCAGTTCTACGAAACGCTAAATATGGCGGCTTTGTGGAAATTACCGATTTTATTTGTCGTCGAAAATAATAAGTGGGCGATCGGGATGGCGCACGAACGGGCAACTTCTCAGCCAGAAATTTATAAAAAAGCCAGCGTATTTGGCATGGAGGGAGTGGAAGTAGACGGGATGGACGTGCTAGCAGTCCACGCCGTAGCTAGAGAGGCAGTAGCCCGCGCCCGTGCCGGAGAAGGACCAACTCTCATTGAAGCCCTCACCTATCGTTTCCGAGGTCACTCTCTCGCCGATCCTGACGAGCTGCGTACTAAGACAGAAAAAGAGTTTTGGTTTGCTCGCGATCCAATTACGAGATTAGCAGCTTATTTAGTCGAGCAAAACCTCGTCCAGCAAGAAGAACTCAAAGCGATCGATCGCAAAATTCAGCAGACCATTAACGAAGCCGTACAATTTGCTGAAAGCAGTCCCGAACCCGATCCCAGCGAACTGTATCGCTTCATTTTTGCGGAAGACGAGTAATGGTCATTGGTCATTGGTCATTGGTCATTGGCTGTTACAAATGACAAATGACTATTGACAAATGACAACAAGTAGTAAGGACAAAATAGGTGTTTGAAGTTTCACAGCAAAAACAACAATACAAAACCTACCTTCTAACAGACTCATCCACTGATTCGCTGTTGGAAGTCGTACCTGAACGAGGTGGAATCATTACCCGTTGGCGCGTCCAGGGACGAGAAATTCTCTACTTGGACGCAGAACGGTTTGCTCGTCCTGAAATGAGCATACGAGGTGGAATTCCCATTTTGTTTCCGATCTGCGGTAACTTACCAGATAATACCTACACGTATCAAGGGCAACAATATACGCTTAAGCAACATGGTTTTGCCCGCGATCTACCTTGGGAAGCGATCGACTCTGAGGCTAAAAGCGATAGTGCTAGCCTCACGCTCGTTCTCAATAGTAACGAGCAAACTCGCACGGTTTACCCGTTCGACTTCCAAGTAGAGTTTACCTACGAGTTTAAAGGTCACTGGTTGGGCATCTGGCAGCGATTTGTCAATCGCTCATCCGCTCCCATGCCATTTTCGACAGGGTTACACCCTTATTTCCAAGTTTCTGACAAAACAGATTTGAAATTTGAGATTCCAGCAACTCAGTTTCAAAATCAAATTACGAAGGAAATGCACGCCTTCAGCGGAAATTTTGATTTCGGGCAAGAAGAACTCGATTTAGCCTTCCGACCACTCTCAAACCAAAAAGCGACTGTCAGCAACAATTCTCAGCGTTTACAACTGACATGGAGCAGTAATTATTACGGTACGCTAGTTTTCTGGACAATTAAGGGCAAGGACTACTATTGTTTGGAGCCTTGGACAGCTCCACGCAATGCTTTAAATACGGGAACCGATCTGATTTATATCGAACCTGGTGGTGAAGTCCAAACTTGGGTCAATCTGGATATAACCTCTACTTAAGCTCGCTCCATGCAAAGTTTTCAATATCTTATTGAAACTTCTGAGTTAATTTTTGGGGTACTTGTGTTACTCTAAAAGAGTGTCAGCTACGGGATGTAGCGCAGCTTGGTAGCGCGCCTGCTTTGGGAGCAGGATGTCGCAGGTTCAAATCCTGTCATCCCGATTTTAATTTGTTAGGTAAGGTAGCGAGATCTTTCGCAAGGTCGTCATTGGTCACTTGTCATTGGTCACTGCTGCCTACTCCCTGCTCAGAAGCTCCCTGCTCAGAAGCTCCCTGCTCAGAAGCTCCCTGCTCAGAAGCTCCCTGCTCAGAAGCTCCCTGCTCAGAAGCTCCCTTCTATTCACAAATCTATTTAATTCTTAAAATATTCCAAAAAGGTGAACAATAAGTGGGGTCGTACCGTCAGTAAGAGTTGGTGGCGATCGCATTGGTCGGATCAACCCTCTTGCCAAGACACTGCTACTATAACTACAACTAGTTGGGTGGGTATTTTTACCACCACTGGAAGAAACACAATCTGGTCATTGATGTCAGGAATACTCATGAAATCAGTTATAAAATCGATGATTCGCTGGAGTGCAACGTTAGGAGTGGTGGGAAGTACCATTATTGGTACGACGACAATGGGCGCTCTAGAGGTCTTGGCTTTGCCAGAACAGCAAATCTTGCAAAAGCTTGGACCTGTGCCAATGTTTACAATCACGGATAATAAGGGCGCACCACTGGTAGCTTCCGTACCAGATCAAAAAGATAAATCGGGAGTAGCTGGAGTCTTTATCAATCGCCAAGACGCACAGGCTTTTATCGATCGCCTGAAGCAGAAAAATCCAGAGTTAGCGAAAAATGTCAGAGTTGTACCTGTCTCTCTAGCAGAAGTTTATAAGTTAGAGCAAACAAATAAGAAAAAGCCTAATTCTCCCAACTTTGCCTTTGTCCCAGGACAGCAGCAGGTTGACGCTGCTAAAACATTACTACAGCAAAGCGGTCAAAAGCCGGAGCAATTTAAGGGAACGCCATTATTTGTCGCTAAAGCTGGCAAGGAAAAAGGCTACCTGACAATTAAACAAGCCGATCAGCAAGTCATTCCTTTCTTTTTCAATAAAACTGAATTACAGACGATGCTGGAACGCTTCAAGAAACAGAAGCCCGATCTAGCTTCGACAATTGAAATCCAAGTTGTCAACTTGGAGGGAGTATTGCAAGCAATGCAAACTCGCAACGACCAGGGTTTAAGTCAAATTGTTTTGGTTCCTCCCAAAGAATCGATTGACTTCGTGCGATCGCTCCAACCAGCAGCACCCAACCAACCAGCTAAAAAGCCTTAATTCCGAACAACCCAAATGAATACATCTGGTCTAGAACTGTGGCGATGGCGACAGCAAGCTGTAATGGATGCGATCGCGGCTGATGTCTCGTCTATAGAACTAGATTGGTTGCTGCAAGAAGTCGCAGGGTTAGATACTCTTTCCCTGCGCTTGGAGTTATATAAGAACCAACCGCAAATTCAGTTGAAGTTACCTTTAGCTGAGTTGAACAAATTGTGGCAGAGGCGGTTGCAAGAACGCTTACCAGTACAATACATTGCCCGGACTACACCCTGGCGGAATTTTAAGCTAGCAGTTTCTCCCGCTGTTTTAATTCCGCGACCGGAAACAGAAATTTTAATCGATCTGGCAGTTGAAGCAGTTAACAAAAGTTCTGTAACTGGATTAGAACGAGGAGATTGGGTCGATTTGGGTACGGGTAGCGGCGCGATCGCGATTGGCTTGGCTGCTGTTTTTCCAGCGGCTCAAGTTCATGCTGTCGATCGCAGTTCCTCGGCTTTGGTAATTGCCCAAAGTAACGCTCTAAATTTAGGGTACGGCGATCGGCTAAAGTTTTATTTAGGGAATTGGTGGGAGCCGTTAGCATTTCTCCAAGGTCAGGTTTGTGGGATGGTATCAAACCCGCCTTATATTCCTAGTTCTCTCGTTCCTCAACTACAACCAGAAGTTGCCAATCACGAACCGCATTCAGCTTTGGATGGTGGTACAGATGGTTTGGATTGCATTCGTCATTTGATTGCAACTGCGCCAAATTTTTTGCGATCGGGTGGTGTTTGGTTAATTGAAATGATGGCGGGACAGGCTGAAACTGTAAGCGAGTTGTTACAGCAGCAGGGAAGTTATATTAACATTCAAATTTATCCAGATTTGGCTGGAATAGAACGTTTTGCTCTGGCTTATAGGCAGTGATGGATTTTGCGATCGCGCAAAGACGCAAAGCAAAGCGTTGTCGTAGAGTGGACGCAAAGTGCAATTTGAGTATAGGGGCGATTTCTAATCGCTGAGACTTAAGTTTGATTATAAAAGTCAACTAAGAAACATGCATTGAATAAATTTTCTGTTGCATTTAGCACGAAGACAAATCAGTCAGTGCAATTACCGAAATTTAACCAAGAAAAATTTTTATTTAAAAAATGACACATCTAGCTAAATAAGCAAATGTCAAATTGTATCCCATCATTTTATTATAAATTTGCGAACAGCAGTCTGGTGCAGACTTGTAGATGACTGCAAAATTCTAAAAAACTCAAAAAAATTATTATTACTCGTCAAAGTTCCGTAATTCTACTACTAGTAAGTTTGCGATCGCAACTCGATAAGTGTCACTTTGAATGAAATCCTCTGCTTCAGAAGCTTTCAAGCATATATGCAATTTATTTTAGGCGAGCTAATACAGGTATTTTATTGATTTTTTCTACTTGATTAGCTTGGATTTCGGCTAATTTTATGCTTTATGTTCTTCCAAGTCTATAGCTGCAATCTGCCCTGAAAAATTACCTACCCAATAAATCAGTAAATTTTCGCTTGAATGGATACTAGAGCGAGAATACTTTAGGTTTAGTTTAGCTTTTTAAAGCTGCTGTAAAGTAACCAATCTGCGTCTGTCAAAACTTAGATTTGCATGAGGTGTAACGAGCCACAACTTATCCAATTCATTACACTTCTCTATTGCATAACTGCACTGACATAGAGTGTTTTTTATCTACTTGAAAAGCTACTTGAATTAAACGCTCTGCCCCTAACCACAATTTTTCTAATTAAAACTGCTGAGGGCGAAAGCAAGTGCAAATCTGCGTGACTTGTCCCGCACTCGCACAATTCTAGTTGCGTTGAGTGATGCATGGGGCTGACAGTCGCTTGTCAACTTATCAGGGTACAAGATGAATTTACACCAAAAGATCCAACACTTAGCTCAAAACAAATCGTTATTGCGATCGCTACAGCCTAAAACCATTGTCTCTTTTTTTGTTGCCTCGGCTCTCCTCTACAGTCTGCCAGCACGGGCGCTAACGAGTTACTTAGGGATTAACAACGGCACTGGCTACAACACCGATTCAGAATATGTCGATCGCTCCATCCAGCATACGAAGAACTTGAATTTAGAAGTCGCCCGTATGGGGATGGATGGTGTTGGCGGTTTCACAGAGGGCGCTGGTTTCAATTGGTCAGCCAGAGATGCAGCCATCGATCGGTATCTCAACGCCGGACTCAAAATTCATCTGGTACTATCGGCGCGGATGCACGTCAATCGAGACGGTAACTACGACCAATGGAAAGCAAATTTCCGTTATTTTGTGCGTAACGTCATGATGCGTTACAAAGGCAAGATTTCTTACTACATCATCGATAACGAACCCGACCTCGACTACGGTAACGGTAAGATGTCAGCTCAAGAATGCGTCGATATGACGCGGATTGCTTACGAAACAGCTAAAGAGATTGAGCCGAATATCAAAATTGAATCGCCGCCCGTAATGGGAATTGAATCCGGTCTGTTAGACGAAATGCTAGATGCTGGGATTGCTGAGGTGAGCGACTATATTGGCTTGCACGCCTACGGCGGACAAATTTCCGAGAATCGCCTCGGACATCCTTGGCGAGTCTTAGAATCGCGTGGTATTCACAAACCTCTAGCAATTAGCGAGTCGGGATCGATTAACGAGTATTGCAACGGTTCGCAGTATGAAACAGAAGACTGTCGCCGTCGATGGTTTGCTTATTTCGGACAACAATTGAAGCGGTTCGGTTACGACCACGCACTACTATTCGATCTTGACGGTCACGATAGCTGGGCTGTTGCTCCAGGTTTTAACCCAACTAAAACTTATCAGCAAATCAAAGATTTGAGCTTAAATGAAGCTCTGAGTAATGCCGATTTTGAGTCTGACAACAATGTTGAAACAGGCTGGATACCGTTTGATAGCAACGATGTCTGGATTCTTGAAGGTGCTTCGCCCTACGTGAATTTTGTCCGTAACGATAATGATGGAGCACATGGAGGAAACGGATATGTCAAACTCAAGAACGGTGATGCTTCTCCAGATACGCCTGTGAGCGTCCGACGCATTGTTGGTCAGCTACCAAAGGGACAAAAGGTCAAGATGGGTGCTTGGGTGTATGTCAACGGTAAGGCATCAGCAACTCTGAAAGCATTAGGTTACGACTATCAAAATGGCGATGCCGAAATTTCAGCGACTTCAACCAAGAAAAATGGGTGGGAATACTTAGAGATTGAAGTCCCCATTTCGAGATACTGGACGGTCATCGAACTAGGGACTTCGGGAACTGGCAATTCGGGAGACTATGTCAAGTGGGATGATGTCTCAATCGATTAATTGGTTGTAGAGGTGCTTCGCGCCTCTACAACTCTAGCTCAACTGTGCTACCACTCGATCTTCGAGTAAAGTTTGATTGGTGAGTAAGTCCTCTACAGTCATTCGCAAGCAGCGTTGTGCATCTACTTGAAACAGGACTTTAATCCGATCGCTCCCAGGATACCCAGGTGGGGTTAATTGCGCAATTTGCCTTGCCCCATCTCGGTCGTTGAGGGGTTGTACTTGTTTTTTACCACTATCCAAACGGCGGGTAATCAAGCGATCGCCATCAAAATATACTTCCGTTCCGCCAGTCTCTGCCCCCAGTTCCCCCACAATGAGTTCGATACTGGGCTGATTATCTAACGATGCGCCCAAAACTAATTCTACGGGATTAGTCATTGGGTAAGGTTGCCCTGGATTAATAATTGGATGCCAGTTGTGACATTGATTCCGTCTATCCCAATAACGGATGCCGTAACTGTGATAGAGAAAATCTTTGACTTCTATACCTTGACAGATCTGCAACGCACCTTGGGCGATCGCTTCAAACGGGCGATCGCCATGAATTTTTTCTGAGGGAAAATACTGCTGTACCCAAGTCTGCACGGCAGGCATTTGTGCCGTTCCACCTACCAACAATACGGCATCAATATCTGATACTTCTATCCCTTGTCGCCGCGCCTGCTGTAGAAGTGCCTGCATTGACTCGTCTAATTGCTCAAAAAATTGATGGGCTGTCAAAATTTGCGTGAGGCGATCGCGGTCTAATTCTAATTCGTAACTCTCAAACGTCTCATCATTAAAATAAACTTCGCTGGCTTGCACCTGGCTGGAAAGTTGAATTTTTATCCTTTCTGCCAAGCGAGTTGTTAAAGGAGATACAGCTAATCCCCGCTCCTGGGCGAAATAATCGACAATCCAATTATCGATATCAGTCCCGCCTAAATTTTGCCCTGCTTTGGCTAAAACACGCGCAGTTTTGACCTTCTGCCCAGATTTTGTGGCAAAAGATTTCTTGCCCCATTGCAGTAAAAAACCTGTCTGCTGTTTGACAGTATTTCCGCCACCATCCAAGCGAACTAAAGATAAATCTAAAGTGCCACCACCAAAATCGATCGCTAATAAATTATCCCGCTCTGCCATGCCATAACCCAAAGCGGCAGCGGTAGGTTCGTCCAAAATTCGCACTTGTTCCACGGGTAAAGCACGGCAAATCTCACCGATCCACAAGCGATAGGCTTCAAAACTATCGACTGGAACTGTTAAGACTAAAGATTGCTCGTCTTCAGGGGCTTGGGTGGCTAATTTCTCAATGATTTGGCTCAAAAACCACTTTCCGACTCCTTCAAACGAGACTGTCTCGCCATCCAGTTGAGGCAAAAATCCCTGAATCTCCGTACCAATGCCGCGCTTAAAGCTACGAAAAAATCGCGGGTCAGTCGTTAAATCCAAACCGCGATCGCGTACTGTCTGTCCAATTAACACGCGATCGCTTGCCGCATCTTCTACATAAACCAAACTGGGAATCAGGGGTGGGTTTTGTCCCAACTGCTGAGATAAGCCTGGTAAACTCAAAGTCTCCGCTTGCTGTGTGACGGGATTCCAACGGGCTATACAAGTGTTACTCGTACCAAAATCGATTGCGATCGCCATGCTTAATCAGTTATCAGTGAAGAAAGGGAGCAGGGAGCTTCTGAGCAGGGTTAAATTGTGAATTCTAAATTTATCCTACCCCTTTAGGAGCGCAAGCTATATCCTTCATTCTTGCCCTAGCCCCCAGCCCCTCGTTAGTGCCACCCTGTTTCAGCTTGCTGGAGGACATAGGCGGAAACTGCTTGGATTTCCTCTGCTGTCAAGCGATCTTTATAAGCTGACATATTTCCTTTACCGTTGGTGACAATATTGGCGATCGCCTCTAGCGAATCCATGCCATATTTTTTCAAAGCTTTTTGTTTCAGATTCTTGCCGCGTCTGACGATGTTGCCACCGTTAATGTGGCATCCCGCACATTGAGTTTCAAAGATTTTGGCTCCGTCTGATGTGTCTGCGGCTAAGGCTGGGGTAGAACAGGCGATCGCCATTCCTACGAACATCACCAGCACGAAACCAAGTATTTGCTTGAATAACATTTTCATATGGTAAAGAAATTGTATGTAGCGACACTGCTATAAGCCAATATAAAGCGTGAAAGGTAAAGTCGCTTTGCTGTCCCTTCAAGCGAAATGACATCACCCCCAGCCTGAATTTATGGGCAAAAAGGCTATTTTGAGAGCATGATGGAGAAAAGCGAGTAGAGGTTGCAGCCATGAGTCAGAGCATTTCTACGACTTCAAAACGGTTGACGTTTGAGGAATTTCTTGCCTACGACGATGGCACGGATAGGCGTTATGAATTGGTGGATGGAGAATTAGTAGAAATGCCGACGGAATCGGATGAGAACAATCGGATCGCGAGAGGTTTATTTCTTGAATTAGCTAAGCTCGTTCCCCTAGCTCTTATAGCTTATAAAGATACTGAAGTCGAGGTTTCAGGACGACGAGCAACTTGTCGCATTCCCGATCTACTGGTGCATACGGAAGAATCGGCAGCAGCTTTATCGGGTGCAAGCCGTTCGATCGTCATGCGAGACATGCCACCACCTGCTTTAATTGTTGAAATTGTTTCTCCTGGCTCTACCAATCGTAGCCGCGATTATCGATACAAGCGCACGGAGTATGCAGCGCGAGGCATTGCCGAATACTGGATTGTCGATCCTCAAGAACGGCGAATTACCGTGTGTCAGTGGGTAGATGGGCAGTACGAGGATAAAGTGTTTGCAGGTGAAACTCGAATTGAATCGACAGTAATTCCAACGTTCGAGCTAACAGCAGAGCAGATTTTTGCATTTGCTCAAAACTAGTTGGGGCAAAATCGCGGTTTTGAGATTGTAAACGATGTATTAGGAACGCTCCGTTATTGTAGGCTGAGTAATCGGTAGTGAATTTTTCTATCCCCACTCCCGTACGGGCGGGTTTACCAAAAAACTCTTTTCTCAACTAATATTCTGAGTGAACCCGCCCCTACGACTCCCGATTATTGTGACTCGCCAACGCTTATTTCTATTTATTATTGCAATACTCCTCATCGTGCTTTCTTGGTGGCAGATCGCCTCTGCAAGAACTGGGCTAATCGTACAGTCCCTTTCTAAAGATGGCATCCCGATACTTTATGTCGCACCAGCCCGATCGCAAAAAATACCAGGAGTACTGATAGCTCATGGTTTTGCAGGTTCTAAGCAGTTGATGTTGGGTTATGCCTACACGCTGGCTCATGCAGGCTATGCGGTGATGTTGTGGGATTTTAGCGGGCATGGAGCTAATCATAAATCCTTGGCACGATCGTCACTCCAAGCCGATCTCGATACTGCATACAAAGCCTTACTTACTCAGCCTAGAGTCGATCCGCAACGAGTAGCTGTATTGGGACATTCGATGGGTAGCGGTGCGGCGATGACAGCAGCAATTCAACAGAGCGATCGCTTTACTGCAACTGTTGCTATCTCTCCTACTAAAGCCGCAGTCACACCCCAGGTTCCGACTAACTTGCAAATACAAGCAGGAAATTGGGAACCGCGTTTTGTTGTCAATGCCCAACAGTTATTACAGCGAGCAGGGGGAGAAGGTCAAGGGCGATCGCTCATCATCATTCCCAATGCCGAACATATTACCATTCTCTTTCGCCGAGCTAGCCATCAAGCTGCTAAAACCTGGCTCGATCGCAGTTTTGGCATTCAAAACTCTAGCAACTATATAGATAATCGCATGAGTTGGTATGGCGTGCATTTATTTGCATGGCTCTTGGTATTGGGTGCTGTTGCTCCAGTTATTTCAAATGGGATATTACGTCAGCCACCGAGAATTTGGCGGCGCTTTCCTGCAAGAGGAGTATCAGATCTGCTGTTTCAAGCAGCAATTCAAGCTCACAATTCTGACATAGTTAGTAAGAGCGATCGCCTCAAAAGCTGGATCGGTTTAATCTTGAGTCCTTTAGGGGCAATTGGCATACTCGCATTACTAAACCGCAACACGGACATTGCCAGCTTAGGTGGCGTGTTGGTAGGTGGTGCGTTGGGAATTTGGTTTTATGCGGCTGGTATCGTCTGGCTATTGGCTAACTTGCGTTTACTGCGTTTGACTCTAGCAGGATTGGGATTGGGTTTAGGGCTGTTTCTCCTGCTTTGGGTTGCTTTTGGGGCGATGGCGCAGGTAGTCTGGTTACAGTGGTGGTTAGTTCCCGTTCGCTTACAATTGTGGTTGTGGTTATCGCTGTTGTGTTTTCCCTGGTTGCTTGCTTCTGGGATCGCGCAACAACAAAGTCGTATCAAAATCCGATTTATTTGGTGGTTGGGACAAAGTTTAGTCTTAGTCATAGGGCTGTTGGCAACAATCCAAATTCTGCCCCAAATTGGTTTTATTTTCCTTTTGTTGCCTATCTTCCCCTTATTTTTGGCAATGTTCGCGATCGCCTCGGCTGCCGTTAAAGATGTTTGGGCTTATGCAATTGGGTGTTCTCTATTTTTCAGTTGGGCGATCGCGGCTGCTTTTCCCCTGGTAGGATAACCTAAGCTTAAATTCAGTTGCCAATAATATCAGTGTTAGCAATCGAGAATGGCTTATGAAATCGTTGCATCGCCCAGATATGTATGCATGGTCGATTTTCGACCGCGATCGAAACATGGATTTCAATAGCTTTGTTTGGATTCGCCCCAAAGGTAATATCCTCATCGATCCTTTGGCATTATCAAACTACGATTTCGATCGCCTCAATTCTTTTGGTGGTGCAGCTTGGATTATTATCACGAATTCAGACCATATCAGAGCAGCTAAAGGTATCGCCCATATCACCGGAGCGAAAATTGCTGCCCCATTAGGTGAAAAAGAAACCTTCCCCATTGCGTGCGACTGCTGGCTGATGGATGGGGATGAGTTAGTCTCAGGGTTACAAGTTTTTGCTTTATCTGGTTCCAAAACTCTTGGGGAATTGACACTTTTAATTGAAGGTAAGACTTTAATTACAGGTGACTTAATTCGCGCCCCCAAAGCTGGTAGCCTGACAATTTTGCCTGATAATAAGCTCAGTCACAAAGCGGATGCCATAGCCTCAGTTCGTCGCATTGCCGCGATCGATAGTATTGAAACCGTACTCGTAGGTGATGGTTGGTCTATCTTCCGCAATGGTAGCGATCGCCTCAAGGAACTAGCAGCAACGCTATGAGAGGCTGTGGGGTGTAGGGTGTGGGGTGTAGGGTGTAGGGTTTTACTTATTTTCTAGCGCTCGAATAAGAGCTAATAAGAGTCTACCTACTGATTCGCTGTGAATCAGCAGCGAGTTGATAGTTTGGCAGCAAGTCAGTTCTACTCTCTGTGCTATTAGCAGATGGGTTTCCAGCTCTTTAAGAGAGCCTTGTGCTATGTATAAAAATTGAATGTATTCTCCACGATTTTTTCGTCCGTAGCCTTCAGCGATGTTAGCAGGAATTGATACTGCTGCTCGACGAATTTGAGAAGTCATTCCATAAAGTTCTTCTTTAGGAAAGGCTTTTGTAGTTCGATAACAAGCTTCAGCCAAATTCATAGCTTCTTGCCAAACTCTTAGATCGCGATAAGACTGTATAAGTGTTTCTCCCATCAATACTTGCTGCTTCTTACACCTGTGCTGTCTTTCCCCACACCCTACACCCTACACCCTAATTATGCAGTTGGTTGGGATCTTCTAGAGTTACTGGCAGTTCGGTATTTTCGATCCGGTTAGGATCTTCCAAAGTTGCGGGAAGTTCTGTATTTTCCGTTCTGTCGAGATCGTTCGCTCTTTCGGAAGTGCCTGCATCTCCAAATTCCTCTTCTACCACACAACCAGCTACAGAAACCGAATATTTATGACCTGTAGAGCTAATATCTCCAACTCTCACATTGACCTGATAGGGTTGATTGTCGCGACGGGGAATAGCTGCGATTTTTAGCGGCTGACCTTCTAGCAGCCTCACAGAAGAATTGCGATAGAACTGATCCTTCGTACCATCGCTATATTTCAGGTAAACCGATATGTTGTACTTAGCAGTCTGTTCTGGCATCAGATCGACTACAAAGCGATCGAACATAGCACCGCCTGGTACGCCAAAATCGGTATTGTAGTTATTCCGAGAGATCAACATTCCTGGTGCGGAAACGATTTTTCTCACCTGCGTCCCATCACCCCCGATCGCATTTAATGACTGACAGCTTTGACCGTAAGCAGGTACACCACTAGCCAATAACCCTAAAATTCCCAACACAGCACAACGATAAAACACGCCCCAACCTCCTTCTGAGCTTTTTCGCCAAAAGTCTACTAGAGATAATCATATTTTTTTGGAAATGTCAAGAAAGTTTATTCGATCGGGAGCGAGGAGCGAGGAGTGAGGGGAGAAGAGAGCTGCTCTTGAGCTGGGGAGGCTGGGGGAGAAAAAAACCAACAGCCAACTCCCGACTCCCGACTCCCGACTCCCAACTCCCGACTCCCAACTCCCGACTCCCGAAACTACGGCACAGGCTTAGACTCAAAGGCAGCATAATTCCCTCCCAACCCCTCGACAATTGTACGGGTATTGGCAACTAGCATTTTTGGGTAAGTATCGCCGTCTGTTCCTGGTTCTCCTAAACTATCAGCGTAGAGTTCTCGCTCTGCAACTTTGACGTTTGCTTCCCTTGCTACAGCCTCAATCAGTTGCGGGTTAACCGTCTTTTCAGCAAATATTGTTGGAACGCCAGATTTTCTGATATCTTTGACGAGTTCTGCTACCCTGGCGGCTGTAGGTCTTTCTTCCGTGCTAATCCCTTGTAAGGCTCCTTCAATTGGAATTTCATAAGCATTTGCATAGTAACCCATTGCATCGTGGGTGGTGACTAATTTACGCTGTCCAGGTGGAATTGTCTGAATCTGAGATTTAATCCAAGTATGGATCTGTTTGAGTTCGCCCGTCAGTTGTTTGGTATTGCTGGTATATTTTGCGGCGTTATTCGGAAGTGCTTGTGACAAGGAGTCAGCGATCGCATTAGCGATGCGAACACCGTTTTGGGCATTATGCCAGACGTGTGGATCGGTAACGGTTTGTCCGTCTTCCTCAAGTTGTTGGGGTTTGGGAACGCCAATCTCATGCACTGCTACTTTAGATGCGGGGTTAGAGGTGGCTTTGATTAGTTTAATTAGACCAGACTCAAAGTTGTAACCACCATACAAAATTAATTGCGCTTGCTCGATCGCTTTGCTATCTTCTGGTGTCGGTTGATATAAGTGAGGGTCAGCACCAGGTTCGATTAAACATTTTAAGTCTATGGTGTTTGCCGCAATTTCTTGAGTTAATCCGCAGGTAACGCTGTTCGTTGCCACTACAAGTGGTAAGTTATTTTTCTGCGCGATCGCCTCATCCCCTTTGAGATTCAATCCAGCTAGACCAAGTGCCATCGCAAAGGTAGCTATGGATTTGACAGACAACTTTAACATCTTCTTTTCGAGCTTGAGTGATAATGATTATCATTGTGCTATAAGAGGGCGTATGTTAGAAGTCCAACATTTAACCGTCAGCTATCGAGGTGTATCTGCTGTTGAAGATGTCAGTTTTCGCCTGCAACCAGGACAACTCGTTGGCGCGATCGGTCCTAACGGTGCGGGTAAAAGCACGATGGTCAAGGCAATGTTGGGTTTAGTACCAGCTGTAAGTGGAGTGGTAAAGTATCGCGATCGCGCTTTGAAACGGCAATTAGATGCAGTAGCATATGTTCCCCAACGCACGCAAATTGACTGGGATTATCCCGTGACCGTATGGAACGTTGTCATGATGGCACGGACGAGACAGACAGGATGGTGGCGCGAACCCAATCGTCAATCTAAGCAAATTGTCGCTACCGCTATAGATCGAGTTGGGATGTGGGAACTGCGTCACAGACAAATTGGGGAGTTGTCCGGCGGACAACAGCAGCGAGTATTCTTAGCGCGATCGCTAGCACAGGAAGCAGAATTATTCTTTTTTGACGAGCCATTTGTTGGCATCGACAAGAAAACCGAAACAATTATGTTTGATGTATTTTCTGAATTAAAATTGCAAGGTAAAACTCTGTTAGTTATTACCCACAATCTCGCCACAACATTAATCAAATGCGATCGGCTCTTATTATTAAATCGTCAGTTAATCGCCAATGGTTCACTCAAAGAAGTCGCGACAACAGCCAACATTCAACGTACATATGGAGATAGCGTACTGTTGTTAAATCAGTAGAAAATATGATATCCGTCCCTGACAATTACCCATTACCCATTACCAATGTTCAATTTATTAACCGAGCCTCTAAGTTTTGAATTTATGCGTTTAGCGCTAGTAACCGCGATTTTACTAGGCATACTTTGCTCGGTTATCGGCACTTATTTAATCGTGCAACGGATGGGTTTATTAGGAGATGTTATCGCCCATGCAGTGTTACCAGGGCTAGCGATCGCATTTTTTCTAGGAATTGATATATTTGTCGGTGCGTTTATCTCCGGTACGCTCAGCACGTTTGTCATTTCTTGGATTCAGTCTCAGTCTCGAATTAAAGTTGATGTAGCAATGGCGTTAGTTTTTTCAGGCTTTTTAGCATTAGGAATTACTCTAATTACCGTACTCAAAAGTAAACTAGACTTACATCAGTTTCTCTTTGGCGATCTTTTAGGAGTGACAACAATTGATGTATGGAAAACTTTAGCGATCGCCATCATCATATTGCTGTTAGTTAAGCTATTTTACAAAGAACTATTATTTTATACTTTCGATCCCTTGGGCGCTCAAGCTGTCGGTTTACCAGTCACTTTAATTCACTTAGGCTTAACGGCTGCTATTACCTTGACAATTATTGTAAGTATGCAAGCAGTGGGTATAGTGTTAGTTGTTTCGCTTTTAATTGGACCTGGAGCTATAGCTTACTTACTCGTGAAAGAATTGCATCAAATGATGATTTTTGGAGCAGTTATTGGGATTTTTAGTAGTGTCACTGGAATGTATTTTAGCTACTATTTCAATGTTCCTTCTGGTGCAGCGATTGTCTTAGTAGTTTCAGGATTATTTGTATTAGCGCTATTATTCAGCCCATCCCAAGGTATTTTAACCCAGCCAGCAGTAGCAAATCGTTCTCTTTCAATCTTACGTCAATTCAAACAATCAAAAAAACGGATTTAAAAATTGTAGAGACGTTGGATGTAACGTCTCTACACTGACAACTGACAACTGACAACTGATAACTGATAACTGTCAAAGCGGTAGCTTACCTTGTAATTGCTGAACTGCAACGATACAACTAGAACAGTCACAACCATATCTTTGAATTGCAGCCTGCGACTCTTCATCAGTGAAATCTAAAGTAGGAACTTCATCTTTTGATGGAGTTTCTGTAACATTGGTAAAAGGTTTAGGAGTTGGGCGATCGAATACTATGTCAACTAAGGGAGGAGATACCGATTTTGAGGTATCGTTAGGTTGAGTAACAATTTCTCTAGCCTGAGCTGGATCGGGAGCTATAAGTATCAATGCCATGAGCGTAGGACAGGCAAATAAGGCTAATTTAGATAACTTCATAAGTCACGCCATAAAGAATTATCTGGTTGGCGCATATTTTAACTGATTTCATCTGTTTTGTAAACCAAATTTTTTGTAATTATCTAAGATTTATTCATCACAGAAAACATATCGATCGCCACACTTATTGTCTGGATCTACAGAGGCGATCGTCGATTGCTCTTTTTGAGGTTGAATATTTACTTTTTTTAGGGTTAATTATTTAACATTATTCTAGAGAAGATCGTAACTAAATTACTAAATGACTTTAACTTCTAGCTGCAAATATTAAAAGCAAGTGAAAATTCCTCAGTTATGTAGCCAAATAGGTTTATGAATAAGGCTTTATATAGATCGTTCGCTGGGATCGATTTATTTTTTTAGAAAAAATTTGTTGTTATCAATAGAAGAATCTTCCCTTCTTCCATCTGTGAAACTTGCAGATTATGCAGAATCCTGTTGTCACCGATTCTAAAAAACTACCACTACGCCTGATTCTAGTCGTACCGTTTGTGCTACAAATCTTTACCGCTGTGGGACTAGTAGGGTATCTCTCCTTCCGAAATAGTCAGCAGGCGATTAATGACCTAGCTCACCAGCTAATCACCAAAGCGAGTCATTTAGTCAATCGGCACCTCGATACTTATCTAGCTACTCCACATCAAATTAATCAAATTAATGCCGATGCGGTGGAACTAGGACATTTGAACTTGCAAAACTATCCCAGCCTAGAACATTATTTCTGGAAACAGTTGCAGGTATTTAATGTTGGCTATATTTCTTATGCAACAGTAAAAGGTGAATATGCCGCAGCTGGCTATTACAAAAATCCCCAGAAGGCTGTAATTGATGAAGTCTCTTCAGCTACCAAAGGAAAAGGTTACGTATACGCTACAGATAGTCGTGGTAATCGTACTAAGTTAATTGAGATTGTATCGGGTTACGATCCGCGAGCTGAGGCTATTTTTCAAGATACGGCGCGAGTAGGTAAACCGACTTGGAGCCAGGTTTACGCTTGGGATAGCGATCCAGATATTTTATCAGTTGCGGCTGGCTATCCAATTTACAACAAAAATAAAGCATTGCTGGGAGTTATTAGCGCCGACCTGCGCCTCACACAGATTGGTGATTTCTTGCGCCGCATACATGTGAGCCAGTCGGGAAAAATTTTCATTGTCGAACGGAATGGATTAGTCGTAGGAAGTTCGAGTTCTGAATCGTCATATACTATTGTTAGTGGCAAAGCACAGCGTCTTAATTTTCTCAACAGTCGCGATCGCTTAATTCAATCTACAGCACGATATTTACAATCTAAGTTTGACAACCTAAAACAGATTCGACATAGCCAACAGCTAGAGTATGTGCTAGAAGGAAATCGCCAGTTCGTCCGAGTGACACCGTGGCAAGATAAATACGGTTTGGACTGGTTAGTGGTTGTCGTTGTGCCTGAATCTGATTTCATGGCACAAATTAACGCTAACACTCGTACTACAATATTGCTCTGTTTAGGAGCATTAGCGATCGCTACAGCAATTGGTGTTTATACTTCTCGTTGGATTACTCAACCAATTTTAAAGTTGAGTCGAGCCAGTCAGGAAATTGCTGCTGGAAATTTAGAGCAAACAGTCACAGTTAAAGGTATTCAAGAACTTGATATTTTAACTAAGTCCTTCCACCAAATGGCAGGACAATTGCAAGAATCTTTTGCAGCTTTAGAAATGACAAATCAAGCATTGGAACAGCGCGTAAGCGAACGTACTCTCCAACTGCAATTAGCAAAAGAGGCTGCTGATGCTGCGAATCAAGCCAAAAGCGAATTTCTTGCTAATATGAGTCACGAACTGCGGACTCCGTTAAATGGGATTTTAGGTTACGCTCAAATTCTCCAACGCTCTTCAAGAATTACAGAGCAAGAACATAAAGGAATTAGCATTATTGCGCAGTGTGGCAATCATCTCCTCACCCTAATTAATGATATTCTCGATCTTTCAAAAATTGAAGCGCGGAAAATGGAACTTTATCCCATAGAATTTCATTTTCCTGCTTTTCTGCAAGGGGTAGTAGAAATTTGTAGCGTTCGTGCCGAGCAAAAGAAAATTGCTTTCGTTTATAGTGCAGAAAGCGAAATACCTGCTGGAATTTGTGCTGATGAGAAGCGTTTGCGACAGATATTAATTAACTTGCTCGGTAATGCAATTAAATTTACAGAGCGTGGGGAAGTTAAATTTATAGTTAAAAGCCGAAAACTCGAAAATTTAAATTATCAGGTAAGGTTTCAAATCGAGGATACTGGTGTCGGGATGACAGCCGAACAATTAACAAAGATTTTTTTACCCTTCGAGCAAGTGGGAGATCGTAAATACCAAGCGCAAGGAAGTGGTTTAGGACTGGCAATTACCCAGAAAATTGTTTCTTTGATGAAGAGTACCATTCAGGTATCTAGTCAAATAGGAAAAGGTAGTATTTTTTGGTTCGATCTAGAATTGACTGAAACTACAAGATGGTTGGACATAGCTAGGCTAAGGTCTCAAGGTAAGATTGTTGGTTTTCATGGTAACAAACAAAAAATTTTGGTAGTTGACGATCGCTGGGAGAATCGATCTATTTTAATCAGTCTTTTAGAGCCACTTGGATTTGAAATAGCAGAAGCTGAGAACGGTCGAGAAGGATTAGAAAAAGCATATAAATTTCATCCAGATCTCATTGTTACTGACTTAGTAATGCCATTGATGGATGGCTTTGAAATGTTACAGAGAATTCGCGCCTCAGAGCAACTTTCTGGAATTGTCGCGATCGCCTCTTCTGCTAGTGTATTTGAACCCAATCAATACCGTAGTTTAACTGCTGGAGCCGATGAATTTTTACCCAAACCAATACAAGCAGAAATTTTATTAGAGATGTTACGCTCGCATTTAAATTTAACCTGGATTTACGAACAACACGAAAATCAAATAGTCTTTAGCCAGCCTCATCAAACCGAGCTGCCTCCAGACGAAATCTTGACTCAACTATACGAACTCGTCAAGAAAGGCGATCTGGATAAAATTTTAACCGTAGCCTATCAATTAGAAAAGTTAAATGGTAAATACCTATATTTTGCTCAAGAAATTATTCAGTTAACCGAAAGCTTTCAGGTTAGACAACTACGAGAAAAACTGCAAAAATACATAAAAAATTGAAGGGATGATGAGATAAGGCTTTTTATTGTAGCATTCTTATTTGATTTATGAACGTAAAATAGGCTGATATCCTGCTATAGAAATTATTTATGCTTGCAATAGAAAAGTATCTATTGTTCGCAAAGGATATATAATTGCTATATTAATTAATCAGATCGCTTAACGAATAAACTCCAGATAAATAGTCAATGTTCATGTGTATTGCCCATGCTTACAACTGCGTTTAAGTTTACTTTTTTAGAAGCAAATTTATTTTTAAAATTAATCTTATAATACTTTGATGAAAACTCTAAATACTGGACTGATATTGATTGTGGATGACAATCCTACAAATTTGTCAGTTCTATCGCATACGCTAAAAAGCGCGGGATTTAACATTAGAGTTGCGATGGATGGCGAAAGCGCGATCGAGTTGGTAAATTGCGAGCCACCAGATCTCATATTATTAGATGTCCAGATGGAAGCACCGGATGGATTTGAAACCTGTAGCAGACTCAAAGCAAATCCAGCTACGCAAAAAATCCCCATTATTTTTATCACTGCTTTAGCCGATCCGCAGGCGAAAATTAAAGGTTTTGCTGTCGGAGCAGTAGACTATATTACAAAACCATTTTACGAAGCAGAAGTTATCGCCAGAGTGTCAGTACATTTACAATTGAGCTTTTTGACACGCACAGTAACGGAACAAGCGATCGCGCTGCAAAAAGCAAATCAGGAATTACAAAATCTCATCTATATAGATAGCTTGACCCAAATTGCTAATCGTCGCCAATTTGATACTTGTTTTGAGAGAGAGTGGCGGCGACTAGCACGGGAGCAAGCACCGCTAGCTTTAATTTTGTGTGATGTTGATTACTTTAAAAAATACAACGATTGCTACGGTCATATCGCTGGAGATATTTGTTTACAGAACATTGCCAAGGCGTTGATGCGTGCTGTAACACGTCCGGCAGATTTAGTCGCAAGATATGGTGGTGAAGAATTCGGAATTATTTTGCCAAATACCAATATTGAAGGTGCAATTCGAGTCGCCGAACGCATTCAAGCAGAGATCGAACAGCTTCAGATTCTTCATTCTCAGTCTAAAGTCAGTGCATACGTCACTGTGTCTTTAGGAATTAGCAGTCACATGCCGCATCAGGAAATGTCAACTGAAAAATCGATCGCTGCTGCCGATCGCGCTCTCTATTGTGCCAAACAGCAAGGACGTAATACTTATTGTATTTGCGATCGCCTCTAGAAGACTGGCAAGCTAGATAAGAGATCCAAAGAATTTGGTATACCGATACAATGCAACCAAACCAAGCAGAGATTGAGGCAATTCGCGCTCAAATTGCGGCTCTACAGCAAGAATGCGCCTCCCTCAGCGCTGAGTCACCAGAAAGTCGCTCTACCCAGGCGCAGAAAACAAATGATGACTTAGCACAGCTACTAGAAAGCTTAGCGGCTTTGACAGCGCAACTGCGGCAAAAACGCGCCGAATTCACCGCCTTGCAGGTGCGATCGCAATATCAATTGATCGAGCAACACGTCGAGGAAGGGAGAACGCAAGCCAAAGTTCACGCAGATCGAATCAACGAACTTGCAGGAGAATTAGCTGAAGAAATCCGTGCGCTTAAAGCGATCGCAGATCGAATCAGTCCGAGTTATTGGCAAGTCTACTACAAACCGTTTATCACTGGCTTTCAAACGATTTCAGTCCCTCATGTTCGTTCTGATGGAGACGTGTGGACGATTGTGAATCGCGTGGTTTAGATACAGGTGGTTTAGATATAGATTGTAGGGGTGTATCGTAATGCATCTCTACAACCACAGGCAAAGGCTTCTGATAAAAATTAAATACATGGCG
>NZ_JBOFLP010000268.1:0-7608 GCF_051657925.1 Chroococcidiopsis sp. | reverse complement strand
ATCTGCTGACTTTTGATGCGAAACAGTTGAACTGGCAGTGGAATATTGCTCAAATTCAAGCCCGAAATATAACCGATAATGTGGTGGAACTGCTGCTGCTCCAGTTGAAGAAATTGCCAGAAGAAACACGGCAAATTCTTCGCTTAGCTGCTTGCGTTGGCTCTGAATTTGATTTAGACACGTTAGCGATCGTTTGTGAAAAATTGCCTAAAGCGATTTTCCAGAATTTACTAGCTGCAATACATGCTGGATTAATTCAACCTTTATCTGAATTGGACGAAAACTTGTTAGTTCAAGAGTATAAATTTTTGCACGATCGCGTACAGCAAGCTGCTTATGCCTTAATTGACGAATCTCAAAAACAAGTTGTTCATCTCCAAATCGGTCGCAATTTACTCGAAAAAACTTCACTCCAGCAACGATCGGAGCGACTATTTGAAGTCGTGGATCATCTCAATCATGGAATTGAGCTTGTCATAGATCGACCCCAGCGAAATGAAATTGCCAAATTAAATTTGATGGCAGGTCAGAAAGCCAAAGCAGCTACGGCTTATGAAGCAGCGCTTCAGTATTTCACTACAGGACTGAAACTCCTTCATCCAGAGAGTTGGCAGAATCAGTATGACCTTACCTTGGCGCTGTACTCAGAAGCAGCAGAAGCAGCGTACCTTCAAGGTTGCTTCAGTGAGATGGAAGAATTCGTAGAAGTGGTACTCAACCGTGCCAAAACAGTCCTTGACAAAGTGCAGGTTTACGATAGCAGAATTCAAAGTCATTTGTCACAGGGCAACCTGAAAGAAGCACTTAAAATTGGCTTGGAAGTATTGCGGCTTCTAGATATCACCTTAATAGAAACTCCGAGTCAGTTAGATGTTCAAAAAGGATTGGAGGAAACGGCTACACGACTCGCTGAACGAGAGATCGCAGACTTAATCAATCTACCAAAGATGACAGCGCCAAGACCGTTGGCAGCCATTCATATCTTAGGAAGCATTGTGTCTACTGCATTTTTTGTGTCACCAGTACTCATGATACTGATGATATGCAAAATGGTGAATTTGTCGATCGACTACGGCAATGCTGCTTTGTCATCACAGAGTTATGCTGCCTACGGAAATATTCTAGGCGGAGTCGTTCAAGATATTGAACTGGGGTATGAATTTGGGAAATTGGCTTTAAGCTTGGCAGAGCGATTGAATAGTAAAGGGGGAACTGCTAAAGCATTAATGGTATCGGCAGCTTTTATTATGCACTGGAAGGTGCATCTCAGGGAAACAATACCCGTTCATACTGATGCTTATCAAGATGGAGTAGAAACTGGAGACTTTGAAGTTGCTGGTTATGCTGCCTATAACGCATGTTGTTACTCGTTCTTCATCGGTGAGGAACTCAACCAACTGGAACAAAGAACGGCAACCTACAGCGAGGCGATCGGACAAATCAGGCGGGAAAACCCTTCTAACTGGATTGCAATGTTATGGCAAACGATCCTTAATCTGTTAGGTCAGTCTGAGAATCCTAGCCGTTTAATCGGCAGTAAATATGATGAAGAGCAAGCGCTATCACACGCGATCGCCGTTGAAGATAAAGTTGAAATTCTGTACTTATGCTTAAGTAAAGTTATCCTATGTTATCTATTTGGCGAGTATCGTCAAGCTGTACAAAGTGTTGTGCTAGCCGAGCAATATTTTGACCAGATAACAGCGGTGTCGCTCTTACCTTTGTTCTGTTTCTATCATTCTTTATTGCTTTTGCACCGATGGATTGAGGCTTCGAGTGTTGAACAGGAAGCTTGGTTAAGTCGTGTTAGCACCCATCAAGAAAAGATGCAGAAATGGGCAGAACACGCCCCCATGAATTATCTACATAAATTTTATCTAGTTGAAGCAGAGAAAGCACGAGTCTTAGGGCAATTTTTTGAGGCTGAGGAGTTTTACGAACTAGCCATAGCAGGTGCTGCTGAGAATGAATTTATCCAAGAAGAAGCATTAGCTTATGAATTAGCTGCTAAACACTATCTAGCGCGGGGTCGGCAAAAAATTGCCCAAACCTACATGAAAGAGGCGCATTATTGCTACGATCGCTGGGGTGCAAAAGCTAAAGTTAAAGACTTAGAAAATCGCTATGGGCAGTTTTTTTCTCAGTCATCTAGGGTAACTGCCACGTCAATTCCTCCCAATTCTGGAACTACTTCTAATACCTCCCACAGTGCTTTAGATTTAGCCTCAGTGATGAAAGCATCCCTTGCGATTTCTTGTGAAATTGAACTAGAGCAGTTGCTTCGTTCCTTAATGCAGGTCTTAATTCAGAATGCTGGCGCACAAACCGGATATTTGATTCTGGAAAACTCAGGAGAATGGACGATCGAGGCTTCTTTTGAACTGAATGATGGTGAAAATGTTTGTGCTACAAGAGTGCTGCAATCGCTCCCAATAGCAAATCGCTTGCCCGAAACAATTATTAATTATGTTATTCGCACTCATGAATCTGTCATTTTAAATGAGGCGACGAGGGAAGGAAATTTTATTCAAGAACCATACATTCAACAGCACCAAACTAAATCTATCTTCTGTTTGCCACTGCTCAATCAAGCTAAGTTGGTTGGCGTGTTGTATCTCGAAAATCAACTGGCGGTTGGAGCATTTACAACAGAGCGATCGCAAGTCTTGAACCTATTATCGACCCAAGCAGCGATCGCGATCGAAAATGCTTTCCTTTACTCAAAGCTGCAAAAGAGCGAAAGCAAGATAACTCAGTTTCTCGAAGCGGTTCCGGTCGGGATTGCGATCGTGGATGCGACTGGTCGCCCTTACTATGCCAACCAACGGGGCATTCAGCTAACGGGTAAAGCAACCGATCCTGACGTAGCACCGGAGCAAATTTCAGCAGTTTATCAGTTTTATGAAGCGGGAACGGAGCGAATCTATCCGACAGAGAAACTGCCAACTATCCGAGCGTTAAAGGGCGAACGCACCAGGAGTGAAGATCTAGAAATTCGGCAAAACAACACCACAATTCCAGTTGAGGCATGGGGAACGCCAGTTTATGACGAACGGGGCAATATAGCTTATGCGATCGTCGCCTTTCAAGACATTACCCAGCGTAAACAAGCAGAAAAACTATTAGCCAACTACAATCGCATTTTGGAGCAACAGGTCGTAGAACGAACCGCCGCGTTACGACAAAGTGAAGCCAATTACCGCAATCTGATCCAAACTGCAAATTCAGTCATCCTGCGCACGGATACACAAGGACGAATTCGATACGTAAATGACTGTGGACTGAGCTTTTTCGGCTATGAGGAAGAGCAAATTTTAGGGCGTACCCTACTAGAAACTATCGTTCCAGAAACTGAAACCTCTGGACGCAATCTCAAACAATTTGTTGACAATCTGTTTGACAATCTTGAAGCTCCCTTGCCTCAAGCTTACTTGCAAACCGAGAATGAAAACCTCTGTCGAGACGGCAGACGTGTTTGGATTGCCTGGTCAAATCAGGCGATTCTGGATGAGCAGGGACAGGTCGTTGAAATTTTATCAGTTGGCAATGACATTACAGGGCGCAAACAAGCCCAGGAAGCCCTACAGCGTAGTGAAACTAAGTTTCGCAACATTTTTGAAAACTCACAGGTCGGCATCTTCCGCGCCCGCCTCTCGGATGGATTATTTCTCGATGCGAATCAACGCTTTGCGAATCTATTTGGCTTCGATTCACCCGATGAGGTGATTGGGCTTCTACATGCTGTAGACTGTTATGTAAATCCCAGCGATCGCCACAAAGCCGTTGAATTGCTGAACCGCGATGGTAAACTGCAAAACTTTGAAGTGCAGTTGCGAAGACGAGATGGAACATTGTTTTGGGCACTTTACTCTGCTCGTCCGAATGTTGCCGATGAATGCATGGAAGGTGTGATTGCAGATATTAGCGATCGCAAACGAGCAGAAGTCGCTCTACAAACGAGTGAAGAACGACTACGCTTAGCATTAACCGCTGCAAATCAAGGACTCTACGATCTCGATTTAAGAACTGAAGAAAGAATTGTTAACCCGGAATACGCTTTAATGCTGGGCTACGATCCAGCAACATTCCACGAGCCTATTTCCGAATGGATTGCTCGTTTGCATCCTGACGACAGAGAATCAGTTGTCGCAACCTACCGTGCTTACATTGCTGGAGAAATTCCCAGCTATCAAGCAGAGTATCGCCAGCGTACCCAGGATGGTCAGTGGAAATGGACTCTTTCTGTTGGCAAAATTGTTGCTTGGGACGAATTAGGTCAACCCACGCGGATGTTGGGAACCCACGTTGACATTAACGATCGCAAACGTGCCGAAGAAGCCTCGATTTTGGAAGAACGTAACCGCATGGCACGCGAAATTCACGACACACTCGCCCAAGCGTTTACAGGTATTCTGATCCAAGTCGGTGCGGCAACTCAAGTGCTAACAGACGATCCAGAAGCAACCCAAACGCATTTAGAAACGATTGAGGAATTAGCACGCATCGGACTGGGTGAGGCGAGGCGATCGGTAACAGCACTTCGTCCCCAGTTGTTAGAGTCTGGCAATTTATCCACTGCGCTCGATCGCCTAGTCACCCTGATGAGAGCTACTACCGATACTGCGCTAATTTACCAAATTCAGGGTACAGCATACAGATTACCCGCCGAGGTAGAAAATAACTTACTGCGGATCGGACAAGAAGCATTG
Organism: Chroococcidiopsis sp.; assembly: GCF_051657925.1. NCBI lineage: Bacteria > Bacillati > Cyanobacteriota > Cyanophyceae > Chroococcidiopsidales > Chroococcidiopsidaceae > Chroococcidiopsis > Chroococcidiopsis sp. The sequence continues at coordinate 2,899 of NZ_JBOFLP010000268.1, read as the reverse complement.
ACAAATGCAATCAGATATGCTGAAGCGAGTGAAATTAGAATTGAGTTGGTCTATGACGATGTACAGTGTAGCTTGCGAGTCAAAGACAATGGACAGGGCTTTGGAGTCGGTAGCGTTCCACACATCGGCGGATTTGGCTTGTTGGGCATGAGCGAACGGGCAGAACGCATCGGAGCGCAATTAAGGATTAGCAGCCAACCTGAGCAAGGTACAGAAATTGTTGTCGTTGTCAACTCTTGAGTGAGGATCGTCATGAGCCAATCCGCTACGATTCGAGTTTTGATTGCTGACGATCATTCCATTGTCAGACAAGGATTGGCAACCATTATCAACCGCGATCCAGAAATGACGGTAATTGCTCAAGCGGAAAATGGACAGCAAGCGATCGATCGCTTTCGGGAATACCAACCGGATGTGACGCTGATGGATTTGCGAATGCCGCAAGTGGGAGGAGTTGAAGCGATTAGTGCTATTTGTACCCAATTTAAATCTGCCCGAATTATCGTACTCACAACCTACGACGGCGATGAAGATATCTATCGGGGATTGCACGCAGGCGCTCAAGGCTATCTGCTTAAGGATGCTAAACCTAACGAGCTGCTTCAGGCAATTCGCACAGTAGCTCGCGGTCAGCAGTATATTCCGCCAGAAGTCGGAGCAAAACTAGTGCAGCGCCTAAGCAATCCAGAACTGAGCGATCGAGAGCTAGAGGTACTTGGTTTGATGGCGCAGGGAATGAGCAACTTAGACATTGGAGCAGCCTTAACTATTGGTGAAAGTACAGTCAAATCTCACGTGAATCGCATTTTAAGTAAATTAGGCGTGAGCGATCGCACATCTGCTGTCATTGTGGCGGTAAAACGTGGAATTGTTAATTTGTAAGCTTGACTTCAGTGGAAATTTGGATTCCAACTTTAGTTGGAGTCAACCTTCCTTTGATTGATGGACTGATTCATCAATCGCTTTACTGAGTAAAAGTTTCAACTCGATATGGACGACAAGTCGGAGTCAATTTCATATATTGAATTTATGCAAACACTAACAGCAATTTAGTTGCAAGAACTAAGCTTGCTTGACATAGATCGCAGCAAGAGGATGGTATGGCGATCGCTTGCGATCGCTATCTCTTCCCTTAGAGGTATTCCAGTGAGCCAAGACCGAGATCGCAATTTGTTATTCATTCCGGCTTCAATAGAGGATCGCATACAAGGTGTGCTGAGTGCCACCGTAGTGCTGGTGATGTATGGGGACTATCAATGTTCTCAATGTGCCAACCTTTATCGACTGATTAAAGTCATTAGGCGACAGCTTAGTATTTCATTTGGAGAGAACTATTTATGCTTCATCTTCCGTCATTTTCCAGAGATACAAATTCATTCTCATGCTCAACGTGCGGCACAAGCAGCACAAGCAGCAGCCGCCCAAGGTCAATTTTGGCAGATGCATGACATTTTGTTCGATCGCCAACAAGAGTTGGGAAACGGCTATCTTGTGGAGTATGCCAACGATCTAGGACTTGATATCTCCCAATTTCTACGAGATCTGTCTAAACAAGTTCATGTCGCTCGCATCAATGAAGAGATCGAAAGTGGATTACACAGTGGAGTAAAGACCACTCCAGCCCTGTTTATCAATGGAATTCGCTATACCGGATGCTGGAACATTACGCAGCTAATGGCAGCCATTGTCGCTGCAAGTCGTTAAGTTCTCCAACGATTCATGCGGTCGAACCCATGCTCAAAGGCTTACGCTGTTAGATTTCAAGCGGTTTAAACGTACCTAATTATTGACCCCAAAGTTATGTTTTTTCAATTCGTATTGTATGGTGAACAATCATGAGTTCAAATCAAGAGTTTCTGCAAAATTTATACGATGCCTTTAACAAAGGCGAGATTGAAACAATCATCTCGGTGATGCGCCCGGACGTGAAATGGGCGAACGGGGTGGAAGGCGGTTTCGTTTATGGACGCGACGCGGTGCGCGAATACTGGACTAATCAATATAAGGTTATTCAAGCGGAGCTTGAGACATTAAAATTCGAGACGGACGAAAACAATCGGAATATTGTCACCGTTCATCAAATCATCAAAGATTTGCAAGGCAATGTGCTTGCGGATGCAACAGTTCATCAAATCTTTACCATTGAGGATGGTGCGATCGCTCTTTATGAAATTGGCAATACCGAAACAATCCAAGAGATGATTCAAAAGACGAGAACTTCCCACGCGCAATAATACTTCGGTCTGATTTCAATAGCCGATTTTGCTCGGTTTGTTATCTCTAATTACCAATTTATTAACTATGACAACCATTACATTTAATAACAGAGGCTTAACTACCACTCAATTGCAAAAAGTCCTCGCTCATATCAACACTCACCTCGATCGCGATTTATCACTGGTGCAAATTGCCAGAGAGATCAATATCAGTTCTACTTACTTTGCCAGTTTGTTCAAACGCACTACAGGAATTTCACCTCACCAGTACGTGATTCGACAACGGGTAGAGCGGGCAAAACTGATGCTTGCAAAAACCGATTTGGCGAGCGCAGACATTGCCTTACAAGTAGGTTTCTCCAGTCAAAGTCATTTGACGCAACAGTTTAAACGTTTCACTGGAATGACACCAAAGCAAGTGCGCCCTTTTCATAAGAATCTGACAAACTGCCATAAGAATCTGACAGAAGTTGAGGGTTGGAACTCAGTACATTCTAAATAGATGATTAACACGTTCGCGATCTAAAAAAACTGGAGGAACAAACAATAGACCTCCTGCATGAATCAAACAGCATGTGCCAGTTCGTAATTAAGCAGACCTGCAATCAGATTCAAACGTAAACCAAACCGCTTTCTCCGATTGCGATAGCGTCCAGAAAAAATACGGAAAATCTTGAAGCGTC
>NZ_JBOFLP010000267.1:0-4543 GCF_051657925.1 Chroococcidiopsis sp. | reverse complement strand
TCTGATATTGGAATGCCGAATGAAGATGGATATAGTCTAATTCGGCGAGTAAGGGCGCTTAGTGCCGATCTAGGCGGACAAATTCCCGCCGCCGCCCTCACAGCATATGTTACAGATAAAGAACAAAGGGAGTCGCTAGAGGCAGGTTTTCAAAAGCATATTGTTAAACCAGTCGAACCAGAGCAATTAGCAGCAATTGTTGCCGAGCTTGCTGCTTTAAGCTCCAATACTCGGATCGGGCAAGATCCCCCCTAGCCCCCCTTTTTAAGGGGGGAACTCTCGCCCCCTTTTTAAGGGGGTTGGGGGATCTTCAAGATCTATGCATCACAAATCTATGCATCACAAATAGAAAAGTGCTGCTTTAAGACCAACTTGATACCTGACCTCGCCCTCCTGCCTTGGCTACGTAAAGTGCTGCATCAGCACTACGATAAAGTGCTGGCAAATCTGCACCATCCTCTGGGTACTCAGCTATGCCTCCACTAAAACTGACTCGAAATTTTTCGCCACTAGCACCAGTAAACTCTTGCTGATGCACGATTTCTTGTAACTCTGTCAGTCGCGCCATAGCCTGCTGACGAGTTGCATCGTATAAACCGACAACAAATTCCTCGCCACCCCAACGAGCGATCGCATCTTCACCACGAAAAGTCTGTTGCAATAATGCCCCAAATTGCCTGAGCACGCGATCGCCAACTTCATGACCGTGGCGATCGTTGACGAGCTTAAACCGATCCAAATCTAAGATGATAAAACATAAAGGTTGACTTTGGCGCTTGGCTAAACGCAACAATTGATTTAATTCCTGAATAGCTTTGCGCCGATTCGCAATACCCGTCAAAAGATCGGTGTCTGCTAATTTATGTAAAGTCTGCGTTCGTTCCAGCCGATTCAGTACGCGAGCGATTAATTGCGCTCCCAGAATTGGCTTATTTATGTAATCATCTGCACCCGCTGCAAACACCCGATCCACAGTTGCTGCATCAGTGTGAACCGAAAGAAACAGCACGGGCAATTCACACCACTGAGGATCGCTCCGCACCACCTGGCATAAGTCAATGCCGCTTAATTCTGGCATTTCTACATCCAGAATTAATAGATCGGGATTGTACCGCTCTAACTTGTCCCAAAAATGCCGCGGGTTATCTACTAGGGCTAGCTTGAATCCCCAAGGTTCTAGTACAGTGCGGAGAATGTCTAACGTCTGGGGGTCATCGTCTACAACTAAAATTTTCGCGGCAACAATGTCAGACTGGCTCAGCACCCGATCGATTGCTGTCAAGACTGAAACAGGAAACACGGGTTTGGACAAAAAAATCCGTCCCCCTAGACGAGCTACTTCGATCCGATTGGCAAAATTATCCTGCGCTGCCAACACTAATACTGGTAAGTGCCGATGATTGGTTTTTAACTCTGTCAACAGGTTTAAACCGTTCTCAACTGAGCGATCGAAGCAGAGATCGAGCAGTACCACATCTGGGCAATTTTGGGCGATCGCCTTTCTAGCTGCGGTTAGGTCTGTAACCAATTCTGCTTGAATTCCCCAGATCGTTGCTTCCGAAATTAACTGTTCGCCCAATTGGGAATCATTATCTACAATTAACAGTCGTCTTTGCTGCTTGACGGTAGCGAGCGATCGCTCGGCTAACTCTTTAGTTGCGGCTGGTAGTTCCAGTTCTTGCCGCAACGCTACAACTAATTGAGTGAGATGTCTAGCTTCTAGGCTTGATTCGACTCCAGCCCGAAAAATTTGCTCGATCTGGCGACAGATTTGGCTAGCTTTAGTTTTACTGAAGCTAGCTAACGATCCAATCAGCAAGTGGGCTTCCGCTCGTGCCTGTTGTCCTAGTTCTGGAGTCAGTTTACCCTGCTCCAGGGTCGCGATCGCTTGTTCTAGAGTTGCGATGCGATCGCTGTACTTGTGCTTATACCGCTCCCAAATAGCAACTCGTGCTGGCGCAATTTGTTGCTTTACTGTAGTTACAGGAGCGATCGCCGCACTTGGGGAGTGAGTTGTTGCTGTAGCCTGACTCTTCACTTCATCTTCCCCTAATTTGAGCCGATACCCCAGCCCGTAAACTGTCTCAATTGCGTCCGCCCCAGCTTGCTTGAGTTTTCGTCGTAAAGCCTTAATATGCGTCCTCAGAGTATTCTCTGAAGGGATTTCTTCATACGACCAGAGATGCTCTAGCAAGGCTTGTTGGCTAAATATCCGGTGACTGTTGCGTAAAAGCAGCTCTAGTAAAGCATATTCCTTAGCAGTCAAGTGTAACAATTGCCCGTCGCAAGTTACCCTACAGCTATTGGAGTCAAGAGCGATCTTTCCCGCTTCGATTACGGAGGAGAGAGCCGAACTACCTCGACGCAGCAAAGCACGTATCCGAGCTAATAACTCATAAGGATCGAAAGGCTTGACAACATAATCATCAGCTCCTGCTTCTAACCCCATAATTTTACTGGTGTTGCTGTCCAAAGCTGTCAAAAGCAGAACTGGAGTGCAATCTTTGCGATCGCGTAGCTGCCTGCAAAAATCCAGTCCATCCAGCTTAGGTAACATGATATCCAACAAAATTAGGTCATAAGTAAACGCACCTGCCATTTCTAGCCCAATCCGACCATCCATCGCCAGCTCGACTAAGTAATGTTGCTCTATAAGGGTGGTTCTCAATATTTCAGCCGTACCCTCATCATCTTCTACCAACAGAATTTTCATCGGCGGCTACTTGGTGATATTGGTGATATCTGTTACTTTGAAGCTATATCTTTAGGACGATTGTTAGGAAAATTATTCAGCTTTTTATATTATCTCCTAACCTCTCCACAAAATCTCCACTTACTTCCCTTACAATCGAAATTAGCAAAATTTAGGACTGAGTTATCGACTGGACTTGACTGCGGACATGGTTGAAAAATTCTAGTCAACCGAACTGACTTCATCTGAATCTACTAAGAATCGCTGACAGGAGATAGCAAAATGAATTGTTCTCCAGATTGATTAGTGCCAGCTTAGGAATGTAACTCTTTGGAAAGAGCGATGAGAAATACCAAAGGAAAAATCGATAGACATAATAAGCTGGTTGAAACATCTAGTAGCAAAAACGAGGATTTTGATTTTGATTCGTGGGCTATCCAAGTTAGAAGCCAGTTACTTGCTGCTCTGAAAAGAACAGCAAAATGACAAGCAGCAATTTTTTTTTGACTAGCTTGTTAAGTAGAAAAATATAGCCTAACTACCTAGTCTTCAAAATTCTCTGCTCTCGAAAATACATTTTTTGTCACCAAATATTCTACTTCGGCTACTGCATTATGCTTCAGATAATTGAAAATCGCTCGTTTTAGGAGCTACGCAGTTATTCATCAGGGTAACAATGTCTAATAAAATAGCCACTTTTTATGACGATAGTTTGACAAAAGAATCTCAAAATCTAAACTTAAGCGATTCTCACGAACTATTGAAGCTTGAAGAAGAAATAGAAATTTTACGCGAACAAGTTGAGAGTTCTAGGCTATTACTGCATCAGCAAAATCAGACAATGCAAGAGATTGTCCAAGAGTTGCTCGATACAAAACATGAATTGATGCGGACAAATCGTGAGTTGTGCATTGTATTGCAACCAAGTTGTAAGCATAACTTCCGAGCGAGCTAAAAATTAACTAAAAAGATTTTTGGTAAGTGAGAAATCGATCGAGAATATTTTAGCTAAATTTTGAGAGCGATATACATGACTCTCCGATTAAACCAGAACAATTGTAGTCAACATACAGAATAGGTTTGAGCGTCAAAACCTAACGTTACTGTAACTATAGAAACTGTACTATTACGAGAAAACGATCGTGCTAGAAAATTTTGAAGCAAAAGTCAAAAAAATGCCTTTACCGGAAGTTATTCAAGTGTCCGCCTCGCAGCCAGCTTTGATTTTAAATGAAAGTTCGCCGCTGACTTTAACGCTAAGTTGGCAGCAAGTTTTAGCAAAAATTAGCGATGCTTTAATTGCTGGAAACGCTGTTGAAGTTCTCAAGCTATTATTTTGCCATCTGGATTATATTCAACTCAATCATAATGCTGTCAACGATCTCTGTCATCTCGTTAGGCAACCAGTCGCGCCAAATGCGATTAGAGAAATCGACGCTCAGCTCGATTCATTAAAAAAGTTAATGGATAAATATCTGAAACATCCTCAAACAAACACGCTACTACTTAATCACTTGATATATGAATCTAGTTGTGTCATTCAACAATTAAAAAGTTTAGATATTGTTGGCGTGGGAGCCTTGATGCTAGCTTCAGGTTTTCGCTTAGCACTGCTGCTTCAACTACCTGCATCAGATTGCAATGCCTGGAGGCGGATTAAGCTTGCGGCAGTTGAGGATGGTGACTATGCCTTCAGTGTAACTCCTAAATTATTTAGATTGACTGTCGGTCAGATTGATAAATCGTGTCAGTGCATCAAGTGGTCGTCAGCATCTAAATTTGAAGAGAGCAGTACACAGTATGAATGTCGTTATTTTGATGGTAAGGACGTTCATCTCTTTCGTTCCAGTA
>NZ_JBOFLP010000266.1:0-3822 GCF_051657925.1 Chroococcidiopsis sp. | reverse complement strand
GAAGGGTATTTTGTAACGGTCAAAACATCGTCCAACAAATTATTGAAGATCGCGATTGTAGCGCAGCTCAAAAGCAAAATCGTCGCGTTAACGCTGGGGTATACTGTTTTCGCTGGCAAGATTTAGCGAACGTACTACCGCAACTACAAGCAAACAACGACCAAAAAGAATACTATTTGACAGATGCTGTAAATTTACTCCAACCCACGATGGCAGTGGATATCGAAGACGAACAAGAAATTTTGGGAGTCAACGATCGCGAACAATTAGCAACTGCCTACGAGATTTTACAAAGACGCATCAAGTCCTATTGGATGTCAGCAGGAGTCACGCTGATCGATCCAGCTAGTGTCACAATTGACGACACGGTAAAAATTCAACCAGATGTTGTCATTGAGCCACAAACCCACCTCCGGGGTCAAACCGCGATCGCCTCTGGCTGTCGGATTGGACCGGGTAGTCTCATAGAAAATAGTCAGATTGGCGAAAACGTCACGGCGATGTATTCTGTTGTCAGCAACAGCATTGTTGGTGCTGAAACTCAAATCGGTCCCTACGCTCATCTACGCGGTCAGGTTGAAGTTGGTGCGGGTTGTCGGATTGGCAATTTTGTGGAATTGAAAAATACGAAATTGGGGACAGAAACCAAAGCTGCCCATTTATCGTATTTAGGCGATGCCACCATTGGGGAAAAAGTCAATATTGGTTGCGGTACGATTACAGCTAACTACGATGGTGTAAAAAAGCATCCCACTAAAATTGGCGATCGCAGTAAGACGGGTGCTGATAGCGTCCTCGTCGCTCCGATCGAGATCGGACAGGATGTCAACATTGCCGCAGGCTCGACTATTACCGAAGACGTACCCGACGATTGTTTGGTTATTGCCAGATCGCGTCAGGTCGTCAAACCTGGCTGGAGGTTGAAGTCGAAGGAGTGATTAGGACTAGTGGGTGATGGCTAGTGAAGAAAGGGTGTGGGGTGTGGGGTGTGGGGATATTTTGAGTTTTGAGTTGCTTCCTGCTCCCTACTCCCTGCTCCCTGCTCCCTCAAATACAACCAACCTGCGTTCCCACGGGCAACTCTAAAGTGTCAGCAATCTTGTTGCCGTCGTGGAAAGCAGCCAAGATCACGTCGCTGGTTTTTCCCCAAGCGATCGCACCAGAAGCATCAAGGGCGATCGCCCCTAAGTCTCGCTGGCGATCGCTGGCTTCAGTAAACGTGCGTTGCATCGCATCTAGCAAAGTCATGCCATCCGTAACGCGGACGACGATCCGCGCTGCCAAACACTCATCGATGATGTCTTCGCCAATTCCCGTACAGCTGACGGCAGCGTGTGCCGTGGCATAATTTCCCGCAGGCATAGCAGAATCGCTGACACGTCCGATGCGTTCAAACCCTTTACCACCTGTCGATGTACCAGATGCTAGCTTTCCTTGGCTGTCTAGCACGACTACGCCAATTGTTCCCCGTCTAGCACTCGTATCGACAACTGCGGTGTCTGCATCGTCTCCTACCCCGACTTCTGCCACTACCGCCGCCATCGTCTTTGTAAAATTTTCCTGCCTTTCTTGCAGCCATTCGTTGAGACGACGCTCTGTAATCGGATCGTAGCTAGGCAGTTGCAGTTCTCGTAATAGTTCTGCTGCCCCAAAGTCTGACAACACGCGATCGGGAGAGCTTTGTAAATACAATGCTAGTTCGATTGGATGCTGGACTCGCGAGACATTAATCGTACCGCTAAATCTTTGAGCAATACCATCCATCAGCGCCGCACTCATGCGAATTTGTCCGTCCGATTGCAGCACCGATCCCGTACCAGCATTAAACAAGGGATCGTCTTCTAACATTTGACAACCACGTACCACTGCCTCGCAAGCACTCTTGCCTGCCAGCAATAAAGCATAAACCTCTTCAATAACCGGGTAGAGCGATCGCCTCACTGCTTCTACTCCACCTTTGCCGTGTAGCGAACTGCCTGCACCACCGTGAATAATTACTTTTGGTTGCACGTCTAACTCCATTTCGTCTTCGTGCTTAAAACTACCACAAAGGGGCTAGAACGGCGACCGATATAGTCGTGAATGAGAGGAGGACAAGGGGAGGACACTTGCGTGCGGGGTTCCCCCCGTTAAAGCACGTCGCGTCAAAGTGTCCGTGGACAAGGAGGACAAGGGAGAAACATACCAACAACCAACTCTGACTCCTCACTCCTAACCCCTCATTAGGACTGATTCTCTAGCTCTGCTTTCATCCGCTCCAAAGTATTATGCATTTGCTCGAACATTTGCTGCGGCGTGATCCCAAACTGATTGAGCTGAGTCTTAAGTTGTTCTACTGTCATTTGTGCCATGAAATCTTCTGAAAGTTCAAAGCGCTTCATAAAAATCCGATAGCGCTCCATCATGGCTTCCATTTGATCGATGTATAGCTTTTTTCCTTCGCGGTCAAATTTGCCGTAGCTGTTCCCCAGCTTGATCAGCGCTTGATAATCCTCAAACAGCTGTTTGGCTTCCTGTTGAACTATATCAGAATCAAAAAATCCCATAGCGCTTGTAATTATTTGAGTGAGGTACTCAAAGTTTTTATAGGTACGTCTAATATCATTCTAGTTTAGACGACAATTTAATACAGCAGTCATTGGTCACTGGTCACTGCTCCCTATTAACTGATAACCGATAAGGGAATGAATAATATAGAAGGTAAGGTAGTTAAAAAAGCGATCGCTGCCTTGGCAAAATACCTTAACCCCCCTTCCCTATGGAGTTGTCCTCATGAGCATCGTCAGCCAACAAAAAAATCGTAAAATTGCTGCTACTCTGGCTTTTGCTTGTACGGTGTTGCCGATGCCAATTGCTGGATTGCACAAGTTTTACTTGGGACAGCCTTTGTGGGGACTGCTTTATCTACTGCTCTCGTGGACACCTATTCCCCGCGTTGCTAGCGCTATTGAAGGGTTCTGGTATTTAGTTCAAGACAATGAGGAATTTGACCTTAACTTTAATTCTGAATTGGGCATGTCGGCAGCAGGCATGACGAATCTTGCCAATTTTTCCATTTTATCGAAGCGCCCCTTAACTACAGTCATGCCAGACCGAGTGAGCGCGATCGCAGATGCCATGAGAGAATTAGATAATCTCCGCCAAGAGGGGTTAATCTCGGAATACGAATTCGAGCAAAAACGCCGCCAGTTATTAGAGCAAATATAATTTTATTGGTAATGGGTAATTGGTAATAAACCACCCCGACTCCCGACTCCCGACTGCCAAATGTTAAGCTGGCTGCAAATTCAAACGATCCGCAATAGATTGCTGAACGATCCATATTATCGGTTGCAATCATTAGAAGAAATTGCTGTGGCGTTGTCTTTAGGAATTCAGATTGATGTCAACCAAGCAACGGTAGATGACTGGTTGAGGCTACCGGGACTTTCCATACATCAAGCGCGATCGCTCGTTCAACTCAGCCATGCTGGGGTACAGTTTTATTGTATTGAAGATATTGCCGCTGCTTTGAGCGTTCCCGTGCAACGCCTCGCACCCTTGACACCAATCCTCAAATTCTGTTATTACGATGCAGAGACTTCTCCTCTTGTTCGCCTCAATCCCAATACAGCGACAGTAGAAGATTTAATTCAAATTCCCACTATGGATCTGGCATTAGCACAAGCAGTCGTAGAAAATCGTCAGATGGCTGGTGCTTATCGAAATTTAGTTGATTTTCAAAAACGATTGTCCCTTCCAGGTCAGATTATTTCCCAGTTAATGCATTATTTAAATTTTTGAGTGTCATCTTGGTAGCTTAGCGATCGCTCGTCAGCAATA
>NZ_JBOFLP010000265.1:0-9098 GCF_051657925.1 Chroococcidiopsis sp. | reverse complement strand
ATTGCCCTTTGAGCTTTTTGCGAAAGTTCGTCATTGTTATAGAAAGAAAGCTTGACTTTGTTGCCAGTTTGTTGCTCCCAGCGGCTCACAAGTTGTTGCAACGCTTCATCTTCTTCCAATGTATAGCCTTTATCCCACCAGACTTTCAAGACTTGACTTTCATTTGAAGACTCGTTGACTGAGGATAGGTTTGTTTCAGAGCTGTTAGTGCAAGCAATGGCGATCGCCACGATCGCGATCGCGATCGCCTGCACTAACGACTCTGAAACAAACCTATCCTCAGTCAACGAGTCTTCAAATGAAAGTCAAGTCTTGAAAGTCTGGTGGGATAAAGGTTATACCTTGGAAGAAGATGAAGCGTTGCAACAACTTGTGAGCCGATGGGAGCAACAAACTGGCAACAAAGTCAAGCTTTCTTTCTATAACAATGACGAACTCTCGCAAAAAGCTCAAAGGGCAATTCAGGCGGGAAGTCCGCCCGATATCTTAATGAATGATAATGCCGATCGGGTGTTGAATCCGCGTTTGGCTTGGGAAGGCAAATTGGCAGATGTCTCAGATGCGATCGCACCAGTGAAGCAGTTTTATCCCGACACTGTATTAGCCAGTGTTTATTTTTATAACAACCTCAAAAAACAGCGCAGCTATTATGCAATCCCGATTCATCAAGGGATACCTCATATTTTTTACTGGCGCGATTTACTCAAGTTAGCAGGACGCAGCGAGAAGGATATTCCCCAGGATTGGGATGGCTTCTGGAAGTTTTGGAAACAAATGCAGGATACCCTGCAAACCCAACACAATCGGAAGATTTATGGAATCGGCTTTCCGCTCTCAGCTGGAGTTGTGGATACCTATGAAATTTTTGAGCAAATTTTAGAAGCCTATGACGTTCAAATTCTAGATTCTCAGGGTCGACTGCGCGTTGACGATCCCAAAGTTCGCCAAGGCATTATTCAGTGTATAGATTGGTACACTAAATTTTACAAACAGGGCTATGTACCACCAGAGGCAATTAACTGGCTGAACCCAGACAATAATCGCAGCTTGCTCAATCGCCTGATAATTATGACTCCCAACAATTCCCTCTCGATTCCTGCTGCTGTGCGCCAACAACCAGACCTTTACCGCTATAAGCTTGGCACAATCGGGTATCCTAATAAACCCAGTGGTAAGCCGATGCGTTATTTAGCTCTAGTTAAGCAAGCGGTTGTCCTAGCCGACTCCAAGAACCAGAAGTTAGCCAAGGACTTTCTCGCTTATTTAATCCAACCGCAGATCATCGGCAGTTTTCTCAAAGCTGCGGGAGGGCGTTTTTTGCCAGTCCATAAACTCGTCTGGAAAGACGCATATTGGACAAACACGAGCGATCCTCACATCTCCACTGCTGCCAAGCCAGTCATGCAAGAACAAACGCGCCTGATTTCTACTGCCCAAAACCCTGCCTACAGCCTAGTTCTAAAGGAAAGTATTTGGAGTAAGGCTGTTAATAAAGTCGTTGTCAATGGCGTTGCTCCCGAACAAGCAGCAGATGAAGCGATCGCCCAAATTAAGCAAATCTTCGCTCAATGGCAGTGAAGAAACAGGGAGCGCACGAGCAGGGAGCAGGGAGCAGGGGGAAGAGAGTAGGGAGCAAGGAGCGCACGAGCAGTTGGTTCCGACTTACGACTTACGACTTACGACTTAAACCGTGACTAGTTCTGACTTACGACTTACGACTTACGACTTACGACTTAAACGTCGCGATCGCTTTAGGTTGAGCTGTCGCTACAAATTTCTATCATTATTTCTCAGTCTCACAGTTGTTGCTTGCACTCAAAACGCTCAAGAACAAAACTCTAAAGTCAGTGTATCTTCAGCCAGCAATTCCTCTACTGAGAGTACAGTGTTGAATATCTGGTGGGATAAAGGCTTTACCTTGGAAGAAGACGAAGCACTGCAACGAGCTGCAAGCCGCTGGGAACAACAAACTGGCAACAAAGTCAAGCTGTCTTTTTATCCCACCGACGAGCTATTACAGAAGGCGGAAAGGGCAATTAAGGTAGGCAAGCCACCCGATCTCTTAATGAGTCACCGTGCTGGGGAGGAGCTAAATCCGCGTCTGGCTTGGGAGGGCAAACTAGCAGATGTCTCAGATGCGATCGCACCAATAAAGCAGCTTTATCCCAATTCGGCGCTACAAGCCGTTAATTTTTATAACAATGTAGATAAAAAGCGAAGTTACTATGCAGTGCCAATTTATCAGGCAACTATCCACATCTTCTACTGGCGGGACTTGCTAGAGCAAGTAGGTCGGCGCGAACGGGATATTCCTAAAGATTGGAATGGCTTTTGGGATTTTTGGTCGCAAGCACAGCGCGATCTGCGGGCAAAGCAAAAGCGGCAGATTTACGGCTTAGGTTTTCCTTTCTCGATAGGAGCTGTGGAAACCTACTTCTTTTTTGAACAGATTTTAGAAGCCTACGATGTCCAGATTCTCAACTCCCAAGGTCAACTGCGCGTAAACGATCCCGAAGTGCGTCAAGGCATTGTTAAATGCTTAGAGTGGTATGCCAAATTTTACCGTCAGGGCTACGTGCCACCAGATGCGATCGACTGGTCAAATCCAGATAACAATCGCAGCTTGCTCAACCGCATTGTGCTGACAACACCCAATTTGACGCTTTCAATTGCTGCTGCTGTGCGTCAAAATCCGAATGTCTACCGTTATCAGCTGGGTACGATCGAGTTTCCCAATAAACCTAGTGGTAAGCCAATGCGTCTGTTGGTTACACTGAGGCAGGCTGTTGTATTTAACCAGTCCCAGCACCAGAAATTAGCCAAAGACTTTCTCGCCTATTTAATCCGACCAGAGGTAGCTGGAGAATATTTCAAAGCTGCGGGAGGACGTTTTTTGCCAGTTAATCGGCAAGTTTGGCAAGATCCTTTCTGGACAGATCCAACCGACCCCCATATCTCGACTGCCATGAAGCAACTGATCCAGGGTCAAACGCGCCCATTTTATCACGTCCAAAATCCCGCTTACAGCCTAGTTGTGGCGGAGAATCTTTGGGGCAAAGCTCTCAATCGCATAGTTGTAGATCGCATATCCCCAGAGCAAGCAGCGGATGAAGCGATCGCGCGGATGAAGCAAATTTTCGATCGGTGGCAGCAAAGTACTTCCTTTTGACGCAGAAATTATACATTGAAGGGGTGAGTAGTGAGGGAAGAGAGCAGAGGGGGCTGAGGGAGCAATTCAAAATTCAAAATTCACGCATTAATTCACGCACCACTCTCTTACCAACTACCAACTACCAACTACCAATTACCAATTTTCAATGAAGTCTTGGAATCAACACCTGACTGCTAAAGTCGCCAGTTCCTTCTTAGTTCTATCCCTAGTGGCTGTTGGCGTGGTGGGAAGCGTTGCTTTCTTCAGTGCTAGAGAGGCTCTCAAGCAGGCTGCTTTCAATCGCCTCAGCGTTGCTGCTACCCTGAAAGAAGAAGAAATTGGGCGTTGGTTTGAAGACCAGCAACGAGATTTTCTCCTCGTAACTCAGCATCCAGAGCTACAAAGGAATATCAAGATATTACTAAGTGGCAAAACCGCCGATCCGAATTATCTTGCCGCTGATAAAATTCTCTCCAATTACCTAATTAGTGTCACCCAAACCAAGCCAGCTTTAAGAGAAATTTTCATCCTCGATCGCAGCAATCAGATCGTTCTATCAACTGACAAGCAGCGCGAAGGTAACTACGAAATTTTAGCTAACGTTACCTATTTTGAACGAGTTGAGGCAACAGCTACCTTTGACCCGATTTTCTACGTTTCACCCGTTACGGGTAAGCCGTCAGTTACCTTGGCAACGCCCCTACGCGATGCAGCAGGAGTGCGCCAAGGTATCATTTTAGCTCACCTCAACTTAGACCGCATCGATCGGATCGTCCGAGAACGTACAGGCTTGGGTAATAGCGGTGAGACATACTTAGTCGGCTCTTTGGTCACAAAAAACGCTTTTATCTCTAAAGCAGATAAAACTGAAGCACGGGAATTTCCCGAAGGAATTAGCAGCCAAGGCATTGATGCGGCAATGAGTGGTGTCAGCGGCTCTGGACTTTATCGAAACTATGCCAAACTGCCTGTAATTGGTGTCTATCGCTGGCTGAACGAGCAAGATCTGGCTTTGTTAGTGGAGATGCAGCAGGAAGAAGCATTTGCCCCTGCTCGCCAACTGGCAGGAACAATCGTACTCGTAGGACTAGCATCGGTGGGTTGTCTATCAATTGGAGTGTATTGGCTAACGCGACAGTTACAAATCTCTCGCGAGCAGTTAGAGAATTACAGCCATAAATTGGAACAAAAAGCACAAGAAGCTGAAGCTGCCAACCTTGCCAAAAGCGAATTTTTGGCTAACATGAGCCACGAACTACGGACTCCACTCAACGCCATTCTTGGTTTCAGCCAACTGATGAGCCGCGATCGCTCGCTCAACGCGGCACAGCTAGAAAATTTAGACACGATTAATCGCAGTGGCGAGCATTTGCTGACTTTAATTAATGATGTCCTGTCAATGGCTAAAATTGAGGCAGGGCGCACAATCCTCAATGAAAATAGCTTCGATCTCTACGAGCTATTGGATTCACTAGAAGAGATGTTACGGCTAAAAGCAGAAGCCAAGGGCTTACAGCTGATCTTTGAACGCACCCCTGAAGTTCCCCAATGCGTACGCGCAGACGAGAGCAAATTGCGCCAAGTCTTGATTAATCTTCTGGGTAACGCAATTAAATTTACTCAAGCAGGCGGAGCAATCTTGCGCGTGAGAACGAAGCAGGATAAGCAAGAGACATCCCCTCTGCCATCTACTCCTACCTGTATCCTACACTTTGAAGTTGAAGATACTGGTCCTGGCATTGCAGCATCAGAGTTGGAGAGATTGTTTAAACCCTTTGTCCAAACGGAAGCAGGTCGAAAATCCCATGAAGGAACTGGTCTAGGTTTAACTATTAGCCAACAGTTCGTGCGCTTAATGGGAGGAGAGATCGCGGTTAGCACGACTTTGGGTCATGGAACGATTTTTAGTTTCGAGATTCCAGTTAACCCCGCAGCAGTGGTGGAAGTGCAGCCTCGACAGCACTATCGGCGAGTCATTGGACTCGCGCCCGACCAACCGAAGTATCGTATCTTGGTAGTTGAAGATAAATGGGAAAACCGCCAACTTCTAGTCAAGATGCTGGAATCAGTGGGCTTCGAGGTGCGCGAAGCTGAAAATGGTGAAGAAGGAGTGGCGATTTGGGAGAGCTGGCAACCACAATTAATCTGGATGGATATGCGAATGCCAGTGATGGATGGCTATGAAGCGACTAGACAGATTAAAGCCCATCTAAAAGGTCATGCGACGATTATCATCGCTCTAACAGCTAGTGCCTTTGACGAGGAACGCGCTGTAGTTTTATCTGCTGGGTGTAATGATTTTGTCCGCAAGCCCTTGCGGGAAGAAGTTATCTGGGAAAAAATGATGCAGTATTTAGGGGTGCGTTATATCTATGAAGAAAGCACCCAGCAGGTAGCGATCGCCAGTCAGCAGGAAGAAAAAGAACCCTATACGCTGACAGCCCAAAGCTTGAGAGTCATGCCTCTTGAGTGGGTGGCACAGCTACACCAAGCAGCACTGCGGACTGATGAGAAGCTGATTTTCGATCTTCTAGAACAAATTCCACAGGATTATGCTCCTATGGCAACTGCTCTAGCCGATTTAGTAAATAACTTTCGTATTGATAAGATTATCGATCTAACGCAACTAGATTCAGCATGAATGACGATCGCGCTCAGGAGCCTAAAGCGAATATTTTAGTAGTTGACGATAAGCCGGATAACTTACGACTTCTATCTGCGATGCTATCTCAGCTAGGGTATGAAGTCCGTAAAGTGATCGACGGAAAAACAGCCTTGATGACAGCGCAAGCTGCCCCGCCCGATCTAATTTTGCTTGACATCATGATGCCAAACATGAATGGCTATGAGGTCTGCCAACACCTGAAAGCTTCACCAACAACCCGCGATATTCCGGTAATTTTTATCAGCGCCCTAGATGAGGTCATCGATAAAGTTAAAGCTTTTGCAGTCGGGGGAGTTGATTACATCACGAAACCCTTCAGTGAAGAAGAAGTTTTTGCCCGTGTAGAGAATAATCTGACGCTGCGGCGGTTACAACAGCAGCTGACAGAGCAAAATGCTCGCCTGCAACAAGAAATTTGCGATCGCCAAAAAGCAGAGTCAGCACTATGGCTGAGCCAGTTTTATTTAGACAAATCTAGAGATGCAATCTGTATCATTAATGCAGATGCACGGTTTGTCTATGTCAATGAAGCAGCCTGTCGCATCCTGGGATACTCTCGCACCCAATTGCTAGATATGGCTGTTTGCGATGTCAATCCCAATTTTCCATCAACAATCTGGCAGTCACATTGGCAGGAAATTCGGCAGAAAGGCTCCTTCACCTTTGAATCGACCTCACGGACTAAAGATGGTCGGGACATCAGCGTGGAAATAACTGCTAATTATTTAGAGTTTAACGGTCAAGAGTACAATTGTGCGATCGTTCGCGATATCACTGCTCGCAAACAGGCAGAAGCGGCACTGCTTGGCAGCGAAGCGAAGTTTCGCCATTTGTTCGAGTCTGCGCCCGTAGGGATTTTCTCTATACGCCTTTTCGATGGTTCGCTGCTGGATGCTAATCAGCACTTTGGGCAAATACTCGGT
Source organism: Chroococcidiopsis sp. (assembly GCF_051657925.1). Taxonomy (NCBI): domain Bacteria; kingdom Bacillati; phylum Cyanobacteriota; class Cyanophyceae; order Chroococcidiopsidales; family Chroococcidiopsidaceae; genus Chroococcidiopsis; species Chroococcidiopsis sp. The sequence goes on along the minus strand of NZ_JBOFLP010000265.1, from coordinate 2,359 downwards.
TATAGTACCACAGATGCGATCGCGCAAAAATCCATAACTGATTTTTTGAGCGATCCGACTGCCCAACAGCAGATCTTGGCAGCAAAACAGGCGGCGGGAAAAGTCTGCCAGTGCCAAATCCAAATCCGCAAACAAGACGGAACGATAATTTGGGTGCTATTAGCACTACGAATTGATGCAGCAGAGAATTGCTTGGTAGGCGCGATCGCTAAGATTGGCGATCGCCCTTAAGCTCACATCTTGCATAGGGGCGACTGCAAGTCGCGACTACACAGAAGCGGGCGGTTGGGCAACGGGTTGCCCAACCTTAGCCGCGTACAAAATTCACCTACGTGGGTTAAAACTCTAGATAGTCCGTCAGTCCGCGCCGGCGGACTAGCCTACGGCAAGCCGCTATGCGTCTACGATTATGTAACCGCGAATTCTATTCCCCCAAGCTTGTTGCTACGAAGTATTGAAAAGCAGGTTAACCTGAGATTATCAGAGATTTTAGCTACTCAAGGAAACCTTTAGTATTTCAAGTTCTCTTAGGGTGACAACCACTTGCAGCTTTTCAACTGTGGTAACCGTTCCGTAAGTATCGGTTGATATCTCTGTTGTCCTAAGATTAGGACTCAAGCAAGTCCAGAGATTTCCTGTAATGACAAATACAATTTATCAAATTACATTAATGAACGAAAGGTATGCAGCAACAGCCTTTAAAAAGGTAAGTTTGCAGTAGATAATTTGCAAGAGTTCTAGCAATAAATATAACTCTCATTTGAGAGCTGACGATCGCGCAGCTTGCATTTTTAACACTGCCTGCCTTGACGCTGCCCGTTCTTGACCGTAGCAATTGGAGTTGGAGTTGAGACGTTTTCTTTATTCTAGCGAAATCATCATTACCCTTTCAGCAACGCCAGGAGTCACAAATGCAAGTTGTCACATTACCTTTAGAACCAAAATTCGATACCAGCCAAGGTATCGCGCTCCAAGATCTAGCCCAGATTTGGCAATGGCAGTTGGCATTTGACTATCCTAATTGCAGTGCAGCTACCAAAGAGAGTATTGTCTGCTGGCTACTGGGAAACCGTTCGGAACGTCTGGACTCACAGCAGTTTAAACTCGCACAGCAAGGGATAGCATACCGCTACCGGATTTTGCAGAATCGTTATTTAGGACAAGCACCAGAACAGGGGTATCGCCGCCTCTTGACCCGCTTGAGTAGTTTAGTAGTGCTACAAAATAAAATCCGCATGATGGTGGCTCTCAGTCGCGATCGCCGTTGTCAAATTAGCGAAGTATTACAAGAGTTTTTGCAAGATTTACTGCAACGCGATTGTTACCTACAACAGCAAATAACAGCGATCGCTGAATGTACGGATGACCTTCGCTTGCGAAACGCCTTACTATTTACTGCGATCGAAGAATACTGTTTGCGACCAGTTCGCAATCAACCGCTGATCGTCTACCGCTTCATCAACTATATGCGTCGCTATGCACCAGGAGGAGTGACGCAAGTACCGAACAGCAGTGAGATTCGGATTGTTTTTGCTCAAATTCCTACTGAAGATAGCGATCGCAGCTTCAACTTGCTAGATGTACAAGCGATCGGGCAATACAAGGAACAAGAAGAAGCCGCAGAGCAACAGAGCGAGCGAGATGAAGTTAAACAGCAGCTATCTCAATACCTAGAACAAAAGTTGGGACATTCAGCCGTTCAATGGTTAAATTTATACCTGCAAGGACAATCGCAGCAAGCGATCGCTTCTCAGTTAAATTTGACCGCTAAAGATGTTTACCGCTTGCGAGAAAAAGTTTGCTATCACGCTACGAGACTTTTTCAAAAAGGAAACAGGAAACAGGAGACAGAAAATTGGAGAATTCAGAATTAATGTTCGATTTTTGTAGGGACGTACAGTTGTGCGCCCCTATGACTCCTCTAGTTTATTACCTGAGATTACCAGAGATTTTAGCAGCAGATATTACTACCAAGCTTAGAGTTTCTTTAAACTAAGTACGATCGCTTCTCAAAGTTTTAGTTAGTTCACCTGTGTTTTTCTGAGTTTTATTTATAAAATTTCAGAGAATTTATGTAACGACAAATGCAAAGTTATAAATTAACTTAGTAAGTAGAAGAGTTGCTAAAAACTATAATAACTAATCGACTCGAAAATAATAAGAGGTCATCACAAATGTCTGGCTTTACTATCACCTTAACTCATTTCAAATTTAATCTATTGCGATCGCCATGCCAATGGCTTGACTCTATTGAAATTCATAACTCCAATCTAGCTCGATTGCTGTGCATCGCAATCCCTGCTCGTTGTCCTTTTGAGCGGGAAATAAAACTTTTCAATCGCACTATTTTCCGAATTCC
>NZ_JBOFLP010000264.1:0-6226 GCF_051657925.1 Chroococcidiopsis sp. | reverse complement strand
TGAGAAGTATGGCATGACAAAACAAGATGCCTTGATGCTAGGTAGTGCGACAATTGATTTTGATGTTTCTCAGGTAGTAGATATTGTTAAAGGGATTCACGGAACGATTCCCAAGCAGTTGTTTCCGACTCAGTAATTCAAGTCAGCAATTTAGACAAAGTCAATTCGTAGGGACGTACATCTGTATGCCCCTACAGCTCATCTACATAGAATTACTAATTACAAAATACTAATTACAAATTACAATTCACAAATTATACGCAAGTTATAGTTCGCCAATCCTCTATGCTTAATTCTCATTCTCATGATGGTCATTCTCATGATGGTATCCACGGCTGCACTTGTCATACACTGAGCAACTACGATCGCAAAATTAAATTATTATGGACGGCGCTCATCGCGATCGCCAGTTTTGCCGCAATTGAATTTGGGGTGGGCTATTGGAGTCATAGTTTAGCTTTACAAGCTGAATCCGGTCATTTGCTGTCAGATAGCTTTGCTTTGGCTTTGTCACTGCTAGCAGCGTGGTTCGTACAGCGACAAGCAGCTAGAGGAGAAAATTTTGCCCATATGCGGGTCGAAGCTATCGCCGCTGTACTCAATGGTTTGGGACTGGTAGCGATCGCAGTTTGGATTGCAATTGAATCTGTCTCTCGCCTCCAGTCTCCACCGACAGAGATCCTCAGTTTACCCATGTTGGTGACTGCTGGGGTAGGTTTGGGAGTCAATGGGTTTAATGTCTTTTTACTGCACGACAGCAGCCATCACGATCTCAATGTCCGAGGTGCTTTTCTACATATTTTGGCAGATTTAATTAGTTCGATCGGCGTAATTGTAGCAGCGATCGCAATCTGGCTCATGCATTGGTTATGGGTAGATGGCGCAGTTGGTTTATTTGTATCCAGTTCGATCTTTGTTAGCGCCATTCCTTTAATTATTCAAAGTCTCACTTCAATTCGTAACAAAGTGAGCCTTGAATAGCGACAGCGATTGGCTCCCAACTGTCTAGTTACCCTATATTTCCTCTTCGTCACAAATGGTTAAATCTGTTGGTTGACAGCGCTTAATCACAATTGCAATTCCTTGCGCGCCTTCACCATCAAGGTCTTCAACGTAGCCTGGATAAGCTGCTTTTGCTTCATCGTGGGTTGAGAAAGGTCCAAAATAGTAAGTGCAGCTAGGCTTTGTGGTGATAATTTCTACCCACCACTCAGTTTCTGGTGCTACCCAAAACCCAGCAAATACTTGTTTAATCTGGTCTATTAATCTCATATTGAATGAATGTTTTAGTGGCTTCAGTTCTTATGTGTGGCTTCTTTCGTAAGAAGGAGGAAAGCATAAAGATATTCTAACTGCTAAGTCTATTGCGATCGAGAATACAAAAAAAGGCGGCTTTTGTACTATGAAACAACAGACTTTTTCAGACAACTGCTAAATAATACCAACTTTTGACATGTAAGTTTTGATGTTGATATTTAAGGTGACAACGATTAATATAATTCATCTTCTCCATTTTAGTAAATAGGGTTGTAATTAAGAAAAGCAAGAGAAGCTCTTCTAAAGTGGTTCAACGTAGCCTGGATAAGCTGCTTTACTCCATGATGGGCTTGGAAGGTTTCACAATAAATGTAGCGAGACTTTACGATGATGATTTCTATCCAGTAATTAGCCTTCTGCTCTACCCTAAACCTAGTAAATACTTATTTGCTTCGGCTCTCAATCTCATATTGGATAAATATTGTAGTTACTTTACTTAAATGTGGTTTCTATCGTAGGAAGGAAAAACATAAAGTGTTTTTAACTGCTAAACCTACTGCGATCGGCAATCCAAAAAACGCGATTACTGTGCTAGGTGACCCCAGAATTTATTCATCTCATTATTATAAAATAGCAATTATTCATGTTCGGATTTTAGCATTGATGTTTAGCTTATTAACGATTCATATAATTCACGATTTGCATTTTGGTAAGTAGATATGTCATTAAGAAAAGCAAGAGAAGCTCTTTCAGGGGAATATGATTGTAAATTCTAAATTCTTCTTTTCTCCTGACTCCTGTACGGGCGTATTTTAACAATGAGATACTTGTACTGGCTACAGGCAGTACGGATAATCTGCCCTTATGACTCCTAATACATGAAAATTGCCACTTGGAATGTGAACTCGGTTCGTACCCGCCTAGAGCAGGTGATAGATTGGTTAAGACAAACTCCAGTAGATGTACTGTGTTTACAAGAAACCAAAGTAGTAGATGCAGATTTTCCGCGATCGCCCTTCGAGCATCTAGGTTATTATGTATACACTTCTGGGCAAAAGTCCTATAACGGCGTTGCTATCCTCAGCCAACAGCCGTTACAAGACATGAGTACTGGGTTTGCACCACTGTTAGGAGAGAGCGGTATTGTAGAAGCTGAGTTACTCGCAGCTTTAGACGAACAGAAGCGAGTTATTGCAGGTACGCTCGATCGCGTCCGCATCGTCAATCTTTACGTCCCTAATGGTGCGGCAGTGGGCAGTGAAAAATATGATTATAAGTTAGGGTGGTTGAAAGTCCTGCGGGAATATTTGCGATCGCAATTGCTCGTTTCTCCGGCGATGTGCGTTTGCGGTGATTTTAATATTGCTCCCGACGAGCGAGATCTGCACGATCCAGACAAGCTGACAGGTCAAATTATGGCATCAGAACTAGAACGTCAAGCCTTGCAGGAGATTTTAGCACTAGGGTTTGCTGATGCCTTTCGCAAATTTATCACAGAAGGCGGACACTATAGCTGGTGGGACTATCGCACCGCAGCATTCCGCCGCAATTTAGGTTGGCGGATCGATCATCTATACTTATCGCCAGAATTGTACCAGCAGGCGATCGCGTGTTGGATCGATCCCGCACCGCGGAAGCTACCTAAGCCTAGCGACCATACACCAGTTGTTGTTGAATTTTAGCAATATGAGATTCAGCTTTTTACGTTTTAGCTCCCCCCTCCCCCTTCACAAGGAGGAAATTAGCTCCCCCCTGACCCCCCTTAAGAAGGGGGGAACTGGATTTTCTCTAGCCCCTCTGATTAAAAAAGGGGAGAATGGAACTCAAAGTCCCCCTTTTCAAAGGGGATTGAGGGGGATCTATAAGACTAAGGAAGCGATCGCGATGATAATTGCCACTCTAACCGCGATCGCTCTGAGTTTACCAGCAATTGCCCAACAACCACCCGCAGCCGACATCCGCGACGCTTGGAAGCCAGTTTACAAACAACTCCCCAATCTTCCACTCGAGAATAAATATGTGAGTAGAGAGTCAGGAAAAGTCAATCCAGATAGCACTCTTGTCAACCGCTTAATTGAGTATCACGTTTATGTCAAAGGTCGAGCGCCCAACTACCGGCTAGATTGGAAATTGACCCTAGCAGATTATTTAGGGGCAAACGAACTCATTCAAGACACTACGTATCCAGGGGCAAAAACCTTACATCAAAATCCCCTAGAAGGCGATCGCGCTGCAATTAACCGCCTCAATCGCACGCAACGGGATGCTTTGGTACAGAGTCTAGTTAATGTCTTTACTCCCAAAACCTCCACACCTCCCACTACCAACCAACCACCACCAACCACCAACCAACAACCACCAACCTTTTCTCAACCAAAACCAGGCGATGCAGACTTATTGAAATGAATGCGTCATTTGTCATTGGTCATTCAACATTGGTCATTTGTTGACTGACAACTGGTCACTGGTCACTGGTCACTGATTACTGCTCCCTGCTCCCTGTTAACTGATAACTGACAACTGATTTCCTCTTGACACGGGGAACGTAACATCATAATCTAACGAGAGTTAATGAAAATTGTTAGCAACTATTTTCTATGGGTTCTGATAACATTGCTATCCAGCAGCGAGAGAAAGAAGCGCGATCGCTGAAGACTCTTTTAGCTTGTAGCTTGGTTGGTTCCATAGCTTTGCACGTCGGTCTGCTATACGCAGGTATTGATAAATTATGGCAAAGGAATTTCACCCAGCCAAAACCTATAGAAGTTGTTGTCGTCGATCCTCCTAAAAAACCGGAGGTCAAGAAGCCAGAACCAAAACCAGAACCACCAAAACCAAAACCGCAGCCACGGCGGGTACAACAGCCCAGAGTCAGACAGCCTCAACGAGTAGTACGCCAGTCGCCCCCCCCAAAAGTTGTTAAGGCTACACCCAAGCCCGTACCGCGCGCTGTGACTCCGCCGCCAAAGGCTGTTACGCCGAAGCCCGCACCTGTCCCAGCACCAGTAGCAACTCCCGATCCGCAATTGAGAAGTAAGTTATCGGATCTGAGGAATTCTAGGGCAGTGCCAGAAAAAGTATTAACTGGTACGGGCAATCCTCAAGCACCCGCTGTAGCTCCCAGTCCTAGTACGGGTACTGGTAGAACTCCCGTAGCAACAGGACCGAGAACTGTCAGGCAACCGCGAAGCGAAACGGGTGATTCCGAAGGTTCTAACACTCTCACCTGTCGTCGTTGTCCTGAGCCTAAGTATCCAGCCAGTGCCAGGAGGAGAGGAGTTGAGGGGGTTCCCAAAGTTGCTTTCTATGTCGATCGAGATGGGAATGTTAGCAACGTCCAATTAGTGCAGTCTAGTGGTGATGAAGACCTAGATGCAGCAGCACTCAAGCAGGTATCGCGTTGGAAATATAACGATCTCAAAAGAGAGAGACGTGTCGTGCTGAGAGTTCGTTTCGTCCTCAATTAAGATTGGCGTTAACTAAGATTGGTGTTGATGTTGCATGTAGACTCGATCGCATATGCGATCGAGTTTAGACTTTCAAATCTCCTAATTTTGAAGTTTCGTATAAAAAAATACTTGTTTTCATAGCAGTTGTGAAATACTTAAAATTTAATGCTATTAATTTGCATTAATAATGATAAAATTTCCTAGTTGAAGATAGATTGATAAGTCAGTAGTTCAGCATGTAGCTTGCGCCTGAGCTGTATCGAATTACTGTAGCTTTGCGTGAGGAAATATCGTGAATAAAATGCATTTGGTCAGTTGTGTGGGACTGGCTGGAATTGTTTTGACTATTACGTCACAGCCAGTAAAGGCTGATATAGTCAAGGTAACTGCTGTAGAAATTCAACCGACAGCATCAGGAACAGAGATTGTATTAAAAACGACGGATGACGAGTCGCCGCAGGTTTTTACATCTAGTTTTGGTAAAACTTTTGTTGCTAATGTTGTCAATACTCAATTACAAATTTTAGATAGAAAGAATCTGCGACAAATAAACCCTGTAAAGGGTATTGCGGCGGTGACAGTTAGCGAGGCTGGAGCTAATAGTCTCCGTATTGTTGTGACAGGTGAGACAGAGTTACCGAAAGTACGGGTACGACAAAGCGAAAAGGGTTTGGTTTTGAGTGCAACTACATCTGCAACTACTGTCACTCAACCATCATCCACACCCCCAGCAACGGCAACTCCTCCAGCAGCAGAAACTCCAGAAACAACGGCTCAACCTCCGCAACCAGAAGCTACTCCTCCAGCACCAGAAACATCAACAGCAGGGGAAGAACAGGAAATAGTCGTTTCAGCCACTCGAACGGAAGAACAGATCGAGGATGTACCTCGTAGCGTAACGGTAATTAACCGCGAACAAATCGAGAAACAGACGGCGAATAGTAGAGATTTAGGTGAGATCCTCAGCAAACTCGTTCCTGGTCTAACACCACCCAGACAGCAGTACTATGCGCCAACGTTGCGGGGACGTAATCCTTTAATTTTGATTGACGGCGTGCCTGTCAGTAGTAACTTTACTACAGGCTTTGGTAGAGATTTAAGAACGATTGATCCAGGAGCGCTCGAACGAATTGAAGTGGTGCGGGGTCCTTCTGCTATCTATGGTGAAGGGGCAAGTGGTGGGGTCATCAACTTCATTACTCGCATACCGCAAGAGGAATTTACTTCTACTACTGAGATTAGAACTAATTTTTCTACTACCCACCCATCAGATAGTTTTGGCTATAACTTTCAACAGGGAATTTCTGGTACTGAGGGCAATGTTGATTACATTCTCAATCTTGGCTTGACAACCACTGGCGATTGGTTTGATGCTGAAGGCGATCGCATTCCGATTTTCGACTACGATGCTAGCAACAGCACTACTATCAATGCTTTAGGGAAAGTCGGGATAGATCTAACTGACGAGCAACGCTTGCAATTTACATTTAATCGTTTCAATGACACGCAGAGCTACAGAG
>NZ_JBOFLP010000263.1:0-69834 GCF_051657925.1 Chroococcidiopsis sp. | reverse complement strand
CATTACTTCCTTCGATCGCTTCAATGCAATTCAAATGCGGTAGAAGTGTTGAGACAAGATTCTCTGGGGTATATCCATCACGCGGATCAATTACTAACGTTGCTTTGATTCCAAGGTTAGCCACTTGTTTTAACGCATTGAAAAAGTATTCGTTTTTACCCCCATCTCTAATGCGTTTAATCTCAAGTTCCCGCAACTTCAATAAAACACTCGGAAGATCCCCATAACTTGTATCGGTGTAGCGTAAATGCGTACAAACACCGACAAAATCAGCGTAGGTTTTGATCGGGATTTGCGGGGTTTTCTTTGATTTTTTGGATTTTAGCATTTTCTAAAGGCGGTTTAGTCAATGAATTAAGTACTGAAGTTTTTCAAAGTTCGTTGATCGGTGATGATGGCGCGTAAAATCGCCAACACTTGGTTAAACTGCGCCACTGTAGGAGCTGCGGTAATATCAGCAGGAACAGTTCTTAACACTGTTCCTGAAGGTGCTGCCCATCCTGTACGCTTTCCAACACCTCCTGTAAAAAAGCCATCTGCGTCAATCCCTTGAACAATTGTTGGTGTACTGTTTCCAACTGTCGATCCTGCGTTAGGAGCAACAGGAGTAATCCCCCAAACTTGCAGCGGTGTTGTTGTTGCTGTCGATGCCCTATAAACGTTTAATTTAGCGGTTCCCGGTTGTGCTGCGTTAATTACAACATTACTATTTTGATCGCAGTACAAGGTGCAAGCTGTGTTACTAAAAGATAATTGTTCGTTGTACACCATACAACCGTATTGAGCAAGCGCAGGGTTAGGGTTCCAGACAGCAAGACTATAACTTAAAGTGTTATTATTTCTAAATCCGAAACCTCCGTTGCTATATCCACTTGCATCAACCCCTGTTTCAATGTTAACTCTACCTTTAGCTGCTGCCGTTGTAAACCTAGCAACTGTTTCCCCGTTTGTGTCGTTTGGTGTAGCGATAATCATTGTGCCATTATTTTGCACCTTGAATCGATCGACTCCCCCAGTTCTTCCTAGTAAATAAGGCGATTGAGATAACGGATTGCCTCCTACTGAATCCATTCGAATGATCGCTTGATGTTCCCAGAAATTCCCTTGGACAATCAAGCAAGGATCGTTTTTTCCTCCCCCAACACCCGAAACAGCATTCCCGGTTTCAAATGCGCCATTAATAACAAGCCCGTTGTACGATCGCCATGTTGTCCGCTCGTTTAAAATTGCTTGAATGCAATTAAACTGATCGGCAATAATTAATCGTGTTCCGTTTGTGTTTGGATTGAAATTCTTAAATCCGATTTCGCGAGGAGACGCCCCACTTGCACCTAACGCAGACACATGTAAATTTTTAGTTGTATCAACCCACGATTGATTTAAGAATTGGCTGACCATGATCTCAGCAATTCTTTCATAAGAATAATCGTTTGGGTGTAATCCATCGTGCCAAGGATTATCTGACTCTAGCATTGCAGAGTCAAGAAAAACCGGGATCAGTTTTAACGATCGATCGTTGTTTTTTAATGTTGTAATCGATGGTTCAAGCAATCCGGGCAATGTTCCCCAATATCGACTCTCTGGATAGCAATAAATAATTTGCTTAAATCCGTGAGCGATTGCACGATTAATAATTGATAGCAGTTTATCTCTAACTTGAACAGGCGTAGGACTTGCCCCACCATCTACAGCAACGTTTCCTGTATGCGGATTCTTATCATTTGTTCCTAGCAAAATTGCTAAAATATCGTGTTCTGTAATTGTGCCGATCGGATTGTCCGCAATAAGCAGATTTAACTGTGTGTCTCCCCCAGGAATTAGATTAGTCGGTCCCCAAGTCGGGGTGTACCAAGCGGGTGCGGGATTATGATCTCGCATCAACATCGCCCCTGATTGAGCATAGTTCGTTTTGATCCCACACCGTAATTTAGGATTAAACGCACGAGAAAAATGATCAAGATGATTCATTCCATTGCCATTGTTCGCCCGTCCATTAATGGCGTTGGTCTGGTTTGGAGTTCCCCAAAATGTAGAAAAACTATCCCCTAGCGCGTAGAGTGTCGGCTGAATGTTTTTAGAAAGATTTTTAACTTGATCGATTTTTAACATACTAAAGTTACTTTAGAATTTACCAAACCATTGCATAAACTTCGTCAGCAGGGGTTAACGTTGGATCTAAGTTATATCCAGCATTTTCAGCATTCCAACTAACCGCAGTACCAGACACACTAAAACTTGGTGTGTTACCTGTTGAAAACTCAGCTTTACCATTCACATAAAGAATGATTTTCCCGATCGCTGTAGGAGCAATATTTAATGCTGCAAGGGTGTTTAATGCCGTGATTGTCAATTGATACGGAGCGGGTAAGTTTGTCCCTCCACCTCCACCAACACTAGGGGCAACGGTTGTAAGATTCCCTTCCCCGTCAAAGCCGACACTATTCCCGGCAACGGGTGCAAGTGCAACGAATTGATCAAGCCTTGCCGATCCGGCAAGAGTAATCCCAGGGACAAACAAACGCCCACTAACATCAATCGTTGCTTTTGTTGCTCCATTGCTATCAAAACATCGGATAAACGGACCCGTTTGATACGGGGCGGTTCTGACTCCTAACGATGCAAACTCAGTCGGATTATTAAATGGTCTAGCGGTGTTGTGAGGAGCAATCAAAACACAAGTATCTTCTAGCGCTCCGTAGTTCTCAGGATTGACCTGTGAAGGATCGCCTCTTAATCCGCCTAGTTGTAATCCCCAATAACTAGAAATTTGACTCTGACCGTTTACAATCGGTTGAATTCTAAGATCAAAACCAAGCTGAAAATAATTCGATTTTAATCCCGCAAACTCTGCATTCTGATTGGTTGCCAACCCTTGAAGAAAACGTAAATTTCCCACATCTGCGATCGGCATTGCGGGATAAATACTGCGAAATGATCCTGTAAGTGTCATATAAAGTAACTTTAGATCACGTCAACAATACCGACAGATGAAACTACCATCCAAGATGTATTAGCCACAACACAAACTAAATGCAACGTTGCTGCAAATGAATTAGTGTTAGTAATTTCAGCGTCAATTTTCCCACTAACACCCGCTGTAGTATTGAGATCCAAAAAGCGGATTGTTTGACCTGCGTTTTGTGCTACGCTCCATCCACCCGTACCGTAGCCGTGAACAAAGATACTATCGCCAACTGCGGCTGTGGCGGGAAGTGTTAATGTGAGTCTTGTAGCCGCATTGGCGATGTATCGAGTGTTTACAGCCATTGCAGTGTTAGCTGTAACTACTTGTGTCGGAGTAATCGGGCTAGGAACACCAACCCAAGTACCGTCACCACGAAGAAAATTAGTAAAGTTTGGAGTTCCCGATCCCAGTCTAGCGGGCGCGATCGTTCCGGTTAGAACTTCGCTACCATCGATCGCGTTATCTGAAAGTAAAATCCAGTTCCCCGCAGTACTAGCGGGCGTTGCGATTAACTTAAACGTTCGTCCTGTAGACGTTTCAAACGCTTCATCACCTGGTTGAACTTGAGTAGATGTTAAGGCTAATCTTGCCGCTGAATCCGTAACTTGTACAAACTCAGTAGTGCGAATCGCAGGGATTAAACTAGGATCGATCGTTCCTGATCCTAAAACTTCGACTAGGTTCCCAGTCCCAAGACCCACTGTTCTAGTTGCCGCTCCTCCTAAACCAAGTAGAGCAATAACTTGAGCGCTTGTAAGTGCTTCAATGTTTCCCGATCCCGCTGTCGATCGTCCTAAGATCGTTGCAGTGTTGATGTTTTGAATTTTCGGAAATGTAACAGCATTCGTTGCAATTACAGGATTGGGGAACGATCCCGTTAAATCACCACCTGCGTTCCCTGAACTTGGTAAACCGGAAACGTAGGTATATCCGTTTGCTGTAGCATTTACTACTAAAGCTTGTCCTGATGCACCAATAGGAAGACGAGTTAATTTTAACGAACTGTTGACGAAAAATAAATCTCCTGGACTACTGCCAACTAAACGAACATCAATATCATCATGAAGTACTGCGTTTTGAGAATTCTGTAAAACCATTCGTGTGTCTTTCCTAGATTTCTAAAGTTACTTTAGACAACATTCACATAACCGATTAAATTCGTGCAATGCCAAACCGAATTTTTTAATTGAAATTCAATTCGATCGCCTGTGTTCATTGCTGTCACGCTTCCGGTTACGCCTAGTGTTGTTTGTTTGTTTCCAATTCTGATCCGATCGGCTGACGCCTGAGTGATTCGAAATAGCCCCGATCCTATGGCTACAACTGCAATTCTGCTGTATTCTTCTGCGTCTGGTAATTGCAATTGCAGCAGACTTAAAGAATCAATATAATGAATCGCGCCCGCTGTTAGAGTTCCGCTTTCAGTGATGTTTAGCGGGATGTATGTCGATCCCCCTGAAGAAGACACACTGATTATATTTTCGCCAACATTTACCACGATCGGATCGGTAAACAAATCGCTACTCATAGGCTATATCCCACACGCCCTTTAGTGGTGTAAAAATATCCCCATTTGATAGCAAAATTTGTAAATGAAATAAATATCTTCCGGGTTTAACTGTATCGGGAATCTTAAAGTTTAATCGAAGTTTGCCAAGTGCTGAATCAACCACAGACACACCGATCGGATGAACCACCAAACCATCATGGTACTTTTTAAGATATGCTGTTGGTGCTGTGTCTGTTAGCGGGAATGGTTGTGAATTCACTAAAATTTGCACAGGAATCTTATAATTCATTCCCCGCTGAATTGATCGAAAATTCACAAAGTCTAAGATCTCAACAGCAAACGACATAGATCCCTAAATAATTAGTAAATTTTAATCATAACAATCAACTATCTGCGGTTCAAGATTATAAATTTATGGCTATAAAATATTGGTGCGTTCTAAAGTAACTTTAGAGACTTGAAATAATTTAAGCCCTCAGTTAAACTTAAAGAAACTGAGGGCTTAAAATTTATGACTGCTAAAACTACAACTAGAGGCTTAACTATTTCTGAAGTGGCACGATCGGAACGGGGATCAGAATTCATCCTAGTTTGCGGGATCAATTCCTGGGAAGTCTTCAAAGCTACCGATGCAATTATCGGGAAACCACGCGAAATTGAAGTTGAATTGATCGGAGTGCTGTTTGGAACATTCACATTAAATCATCTCAACTATGGACCTCGAAAGAAATATCTAGTTTTTCGTAAATAAAAAAGTGGGTCTTTCCAATCTGGAGAGACCCACTTTTTATAAATTAGCTGTTGACAATTCTGAATCGTGTTGCTACAGTATAAGAGTCAAACAAATCAAGGTTTCTGAAATGTCTATCAAAACAGTTTTAGGTTCGTTAAAGCACTGGCAGAAAGTAGCGATCGTAGCAATTGGTACAGTGGCAGTTGGTTCAACCGTTGTAGTTCCTTCGATTAAAATTGCAGCAGCAGAGAACGGAAGTTCTACGGAAGCCGATCGATATTTTGCGAAAGTTGTTCGAAACATTGACAACCGTTCTAGTAAGCTTTATGCGATCGATAATATGAACCGCGAAGCATTGCTACAAAAAGCTAAAGACGGTTGCAACGCTTTTGACAATCCATTAGCTCTTGCGATGTTTGGAGGTGTTGAAGGAGTTACTAACATTGCAGCAACAAAATTACAAGGGCAATTAGGCGAACACGCAAAACCAATCGCAAAAGCGATGATTCAAACTTCGATCGCATCTGATTGTGACTCGTTCGAAACTGGCGAAGTTCAACCGCAGTCACAAATAATTCCTGAAACGACACCCGAACCTGTGGTAGAAACGATCGCTTATCGTCCAAAAGAGCAAGGTGGATACGAACCTGATGGAGGCACGATCGCAACTCTGCGTAAATTCCCTGGTAGTGTTGCGTTTAGAACAAAAAACGTTTTGATTTACGCTCCTCCGACAAACATTCGAAGCGCTCCATCAATGAAAGCATCGGTTCAAATGGTAATGCGCGGGAAAATCACAGGCATCACAAACGTAAGAAACGGCGATTGGTATTTTGTGTTAGGCAAAATGTACGGAGGTTGGATTCACAAATCACAACTCAAGTTCTAAAGTAACTTTAGTGGGTCTTTCCAATTCGGAGAGACCCACTTTTACTTGACAGTTTCGAAAACGTTAGTTACAGTAGAAGAGTCAAACAAATCAAAGGTTTCTGAAATGTTAATCCCATACAGCGAGTGGTTAGATGAAGCGCAACAAAACCTAGCGTTTAAGACAGCAGAATACGATCGTTATCATGATTTGTTGCATCGCCCGCAATCGGTACGCGATCGGGATTTCCACCTTAGCATGGTGCAAATTCTTGCCACTACGATCGCTCAGACTGTTGAACATATTCATTGGTTAGAAAGCGAAATAGCCGCAATCTAAAGTAACTTTAGTGGGTCTTTCCAATTCAGGAGAGACCCACTTTTTTGTTTGACAATCTCGGAAGCATCAAATACAATTAAATGAAAGTTCAACCAAAAGACATGAATAAATTACTGCTGTTAGATTTGGACGGAACGGTTAGAGAAACGATTAGTGGCAAAACGTTTATTAATGTTCCCGAAGATCAAAAATTAATTGCTGGCGTAGAATTGCGTTTAGAGCAAGCTGTTTTAGCGGATTGGAAAATCATCGGAATTACAAATCAAGGTGGAGTAGGAGCGGGTCATAAGACGTTAGAATCTGCAATCTTAGAACAACAAAAAACGATGCAACTAGCACCGCAAATTGATTTTATCTGTATGTGTCCTGACAATGGATATCAAATGAATGTGGTACGAAAAGATCGATCGGTTGAACACTATCGATCGATTCTGCAAATTTACCGAAAACCCGCACCCGGAATGCTAGACTATGCGATCGGTCATAGCAAAAACGGAGAAATTTTAATGATAGGCGATCGAGATGAAGATCGGTTTGCTGCATTAAATGCTAAGGTTGACTTTCTCAATGCTGACGTTTGGCATAATCGAGGATTAAACTAAAGTAACTTTAGTGGGTCTTTCCAGTCAGGAGAGACCCACTTTTTTTAACCGCGCTTACCGTAGAAACCTCTACCCTTTACTTTTGATTTGTTGCCAACCTTCCTGTCAATCCTGCCACGAACCCACTTACCTTTAGACGCTTGTTTCTTCTCAGTTGCGGTAAGCGATCGAACGGCGTAGACTACAGGATCTTTCGGGCGAGTAACCTTAGCACGTGCCGCTCTTGCCGAACTGGCTATAACTCCGGTAGTACGTTTTTGTCCCGTTGATTTTGATTTGAAGAAATATAATTTATTCATAGTACGTCTTTTGGTGCTAAAATATTTCCGTCACGATTTTGAATTTCGAAATGTAAATGATCTCCCGTCGATTGTCCTTTACTTCCACAAGTGCCGATCGTTTGCCCCTGAGACACACGTTGATTCTTTTGGACTGTCAAAGTATCCAGATGCATATACAGCGTTCTGTTGCCGTCTAGATGCTCGATTCTAACCATGTTGCCCGAACTGCGATAGTATCCGCTAAAGGTCACGATCCCGTCTTCTGCTGCTGCGATCGGATCGCCTTTGCGACAGGCGATGTCTGTTCCTCGATGAATCTGCGGATAGCCAAAAACGTTTCTAGGTCCAACAGGGGAAGTTATTTTTCCTTCGATCGGCATTTGATAGCCAACTTGCATTAATCCTACCAAAAATAAATTAATCATCAGAGACACACAAAAATAAAGTTTTAGTAAAGTTTAACTAAAGTTTGTGCGTCTTTTCAAGATATTACTTTTTGTGCTAAAGTAACTTTACGAAATCAACCCGTGATGCTTTAACTCTGCCACTAGCGCGAAAAGAATTCGAGTCTGATCATTGACTGCCTGAGCCAATAAATTATATTGAGCAGAGTTAAACGTTGAGACATTAGAGGCGTGATTAAACGTTGAGGGTGGAGATCTACGAAGGTCACTAGAACTTGTATAAAATTCCCATCCATTTCCGCTTGCGTTCGTCTGATTCCATCCTGTGCGTCTTGTTGAGACTACGCGAACATTGTCTACAAAGATCGATCCGGGTACGTTCAGAGACACACCAGAAATCGATCCTCCTGTGATGGCTACATTCGAGGGATCGTAAGGTGTAGGTGGAGGTGTAGGAGGAGAATTTTCATCTTCCCTGTCATCAATCGCTAAAGGAATCTCAGCCAACTTCCTCGAAAGTTGCTGCAAATCGATTTTGTTATTAAATCCATCTTCGATGTGAACTTCACCAGCATTGTTAAGAACAATTTTGGCGAAGTTTCCGTATTCACCGATCCGAAGTTCTAATTTCGATTCGTTGATTTTGATCTGTGTTTGACCCTGCGAAATTACTAATGTTCGTTCCCCTTGATCTGTCTCTATACTCAGGAAGTCATCTAGGAACTCTTTTAATTCCGCTTGACTTTCAGACGCTTTAATCGAATTTGCCAGTGCGTTAACGATGTTCATAAAGTAACTTTATTAAGACTATGTTAAAATGCTAGCAGAAATTACCTGAATGTTCTATGCCCGTTAAGTTAACACAAGAAGAATTTGTACAAAAAGCGATAAAGACCCACGGGGATCGCTTTGATTACAGTCAAGCTGTTTACATTAATCATGCAACTAAATTGACGATTGTTTGTAAGATTCATGGATCTTTTTGTCAAACTCCGAATAACCATCTCAGGGGTCATGGTTGCCCAACTTGTGGAGGAACCGAAAGACTCACGACTGAGCAGTTTATCGAACGCAGTCGGTTAAAGCATTCCGGTAAGTACGATTATTCAGCGACAAAATATAGACAATCAAATAAAAAAGTGCTTATCATTTGCCCCATTCATCAAAGGTTCTTTCAGCGTCCGTTAGCTCATTTAAACGGATCGGGTTGCCCTAAATGTGGTATGGAGAAAACACGATCGGCTAAAGTAACTTTGAAAGAATAATTGACGTTCATAAGTGTCATTGCTAGGATTAGGAGGTACAGAATTTTAGGGAAAGAGTGAGATGGAAGTTTGGAAAGATATACCAGGATATAAAGGTTATTATCAAGCATCAACGGAAGGTAGAATTAAAAATGTACTCACAGGAAATATTGTTAATGGGTACACAATGAAAACAGGATATCAACAAGTTATTTTACAAAAAATAAAATTTACTATACACACTTTAATTTTACTCACATTTATTAGAGAAAGAAATTACGGTGAGTGTTGTAACCATAAAAACGGAATAAAAACCGATAATCGACTAGATAATTTAGAATGGGTTACATACGCTGAAAATAATAAACATGCTTATGATACAGGCTTAAAAAAGGGTTCTAGAATGTCATCTGAAAAAGCTAGAGAGATAGGAAAATTAGCTAAAAGACCAGCATCAAAGATTTCTAAATTAACCGCGAATCAAAAAGCGGAAATCAAAAAGCTTTACGGAACCAAAGATCAAAAAGGTAAAAGGTATTCTGCAAGACGTTTAGGAAAAATATTCGGAATTGATCATAAATCTGTATTGCATCATGTTAAATTTAGTAGTTCCATCTAATTCGACCTTGCCGAGTGTCCAGATGTACGAACCCTCTAGCCGCTCCGTATCCTAATGCTTTATCATTCCAATTTTCATCCACAAATGATTGAAATTCGGTGAGGCTCTTTTTTCCGTCTGTGTTATAAATATCAGCAGCACTACCCTGGATATGCATCGACCCGATCGCGCCACCAACACTTGCATTGATAGACGGGCTTCTATACCACGAAGTTACACCAAACAAACCCGGTTTTGGATCGACTTTAACGAATGCCGCCCACTTCTCAAGTAACGCATCCATATGGAAAGCTAAAACTTTAGCGTTTGTCTTTTTCTGATCGGTTTCTGGTATCCTTGCCGATTCACCTTTCGTTACATCTCTCACGACAAAATATTTCGAGACCTTATCATCAGGCGCATTCCAATTCACAGATATTTGACTAACATTCGTGACAGACGAACTAGTACCTGTAGATTTATCGGGTGTGTCTTTTTTCTTTTCTTCAACGTTAACGGGTATGACCAGATCTAAAGTCACTTTAGTTGTCCCGTTCCAAGCTTTATTAATCGCCTTCAAAACATACTCACGATTAAAAGCTGAGTTGTCAGGAAGCCCGATGATCGATCCCTTGGGAATATCGATAATTGTTCCTGGCAACATCGAAAGAATTTGTTCATTGATAGAAGACACACTGAGCTGAGTCGCATAGCCTTCTCCGATCGTTTTGCCGTCAATTAGACTATCGATTTTAGGTAAAGTTTTAATAACTCTTTCTGCGGTAGCTTCATCACTAGAAGTAAATGCACAGCCCCATTCGATCGCTACTCGTGCTTTTGGTGCGTCTTTGGGCTTGACAAGTTTTAACTTTGGTGGCGAATCTTTTGTTTCTTCAACATTAAATCCTGACGCTTTTGCCAGTCGAACCAACATCGCGTAATCGCTTTCGCCATTTTGAGGAACTTTGCTCTTAATTGAGTTTACAGCGGGTTCATTAGGGATAACGGTATCTACTCCGTATTTAGTTCCGATACGCTCTACAAGCTGTCTTAGGCTGATATTAGGATACGTTTGTCTGTTAGTCTCTGTGTTAACTGAGATTAAGAATCTTACGCCTTTTCCTGTAATGATTGTTTTCGGAGGTCTACCACTGCTCATCTTGTGGGAGACATACCAGAATAGAGAAGTTATTTTAAGATTACGAAATGTAAATTCGATTGCAATTTCGATCGCGCCTTTTGGGATCGGCGTCTTTCCTTCGATCGCAGTTTTCGCGATGTCTGCGCCTTTTGCTGTATCTGTGTTGGGAACTAATCCCGCAGGTCCAAACGTTTCTTTTTTAACGCTCTCAGGCTTAGAAGGATCAAGCATGAGTTGTGGGATGCGTGAGAGCCATTTTTTACAAGTTTCAGCGTAAAAATCCGCTTTGTCTAATGAGTTAACAATTTTTCTCGCGTTTCTGAAGTCGTAAGCCATATCTTTTATTTGAAGTAAAGTAACTTTAGAAAATCTTGTGCTAGATTTGAATCATCAATCTCAATTATTCTGAGGTACTAAGATGATTCAATCTGGTGATGTTTTCGGCAAGTTGACAGCAATTCGATTTGTTGAAATGAAACCACATGCAAAATGGGAGTTTAATTGCGGACATTGCCAAAGTAACTTTATTACTTTTTTGAATTCGGTCAAAAGAGGACATACAAAAAGTTGCGGGTGTTTAGTGCGTTCGCAGAATGGGTTATCACAGACGAAAGAGTTTAAAATCTGGGACATGATGAAACGTCGTTGTAACGATCCAAAAAATAAATCATTTAATGATTACGGAGGACGAGGGATCAAAGTTTGCGATAGCTGGCTAGAAAGTTTTGAAATCTTTCTAAAAGATATGGGGGAAGCACCAACAAAAGAACATTCACTTGATCGCATAAACGTTAATGGTGATTATTGTCCTGAAAATTGTAAATGGTCTACACGAACTGAGCAAAATCGAAACAGACGCGATAGCATTTATTTAACGCTGAATGGAAAAACCGAACATATCGCACAGTGGGCATTTGAACTTGGAATCGATTATTTTACGTTAATGGGGCGTTATAAAAAAGGATGGAGTCACGAAGACATTTTAACAAAACCTTTGCGTGAAATTAAATACACAAAAAACTCAGTAGTGGAATACAACGGGGAAACAAAAACGATTGAAGAGTGGGCAAAATTAAAGGGCGTTAACACAAGAATTATTCTTAGAAGATTGTCAGAAAACGGATGGAGCGTAGAGAAAGCAATTGAAACTAAAATCGACAAATCTAACCCTGCTTATCTACCGCAAACTGAAATCAAACCAATTACTTACAACGGAGAGACAAAAACTTGGCAACAATGGGCGGATGCGTGTAATATTCCCCGAAGAATCTTTAGAAGACGATTGCTAGAACAAAAATGGAATCCCGCTGTAGCAATTGAAACACCGTATAAAAAGCGAGGTTAATCACCAAAATCTTTTAGCCGCCACGAAGTAAATAGCCCTTTGACCATACCGATGCACATCGCAGGTATAGCCCACTCTAGTTTTTTAAGGTCATCTGGGTTATTTACAAAATCGTGGTTTAATTCCTTTGACATCTTTTCAAAATTCTCTCGCCACGTAATTTGCACGAGACCTTTTCCGTGCGCAGACTTCCCATTAGGTAAAAAATCATACTTACCTTCTCCACCAATTTCTTCTAAATGCTCACCATCATTTGATTCGATCGTCATAGTACCCAAAATTGCAGCAATATGATTATTACTTAATGGTGGAGTCATAGCACGGCAATAGTTAATCACTTGCCTTGCCAAATCGTCACCCTTTAATCCTTCCTTAACCTCATATTTTCCCGATACTCCACTAGATTTTTGTTCGTCTTTTTCCTTTTCGAATAAATCTTCGGGAACTTCGATCCCTCCTGCCAAAATCGATCGCTCTCTCAACATCGAAGCAAGTTTCAGATCAGGATCGAAAATCGCGATCGAACATGCGTTAACCCGTTCGCCTATTCCTTCTGAGGTTGTAACTTCATATATATCTTTACCAGATTCAAACGTCAGTGTTTTCTTTTTACCTAAAGTCACTTTAGGTTCTGGTGTGTCTTTCTTGACCTCTTGACCTTTCTTTTTGGCTTCCTCTTCAGCTTTCTTATCCGCTTCGGGATTATTCGATAGAACTACATCAGGCTTTTCGTAAACTAACTCGTTATACGTTAAAGTAACTTTAATTCCAAGATTCATTAGACTTCGCGATAGATTTTAAGTTGAGTGTTGACATCTCCAAAAACTCGCGCAGAAGTCGATCCCCATACTGCAACGTTTGGCAAAATTACAGCGTTAGGGTTTAGGAATACAGTTGCTTCACACGCTTGTGTGTTTCGATAGTTCTGAACGACTGTTGTAATTTCTTGAAACGTTGTGTCTTCACTGATCCCGACTTCCGATCCCCCTGCGATAATACTCGCTTTACTTCTAGGGCTAGCGGCATTATCAGCAGAGATTAACGTTTTGAAAATAATCGTGTAGTTCTTCGCTTCTTTAATCGTTGTAACGCCTGTAGCAGGGTTAAAAATTGAATCTTTATTTAACTGCGCTATCCATCCGTTTAAGGTGATTGCGTTACCATTTCCGATGAAGTTTTGCTGAGTTGATTTAGTAGCTAGTACCATCAATTCAGACTTAGATATTCGATCAAGCGTTGCTTTAATTCCTGTGTTCTCTGTAACTAGTTGATTAACAACTGTTACGATCGCATTTAAATCTGCTGCAAACGCTTCTCTACCATCTTGAAAAGACACATTTAATTTATCAGCCATACATTCCTAAAGTTACTTTAGTTTAATCGAAACAGCATAAAACGGGTATAGAGTTCGCCATAACCCGATCGGTTTGCGGGTCTACCTGATCCAAATGCGTCACCAGTTTCAACAATTGAACGAACTCCGATCGAGATATCAGATCCAAATGTAACTAAATCCATCAACGTAGATTCAGCATTTGTAATTGCGTCAGTAGTTAAATTTCTTCCTGCGTATCCAGACATTGATCTTGATGAAATTAAATCTCCGTTCGATTCATTTTGCAGAATTAGTTTATATCCTGAAGTGTAGACATGCGTTGCGTTTACAATCACAAGATATGTCCCTGCTTTAACTCTAGCTACTCCTCCTGAAAGACTAACGATATCGCCTGAATTGACAAGTGTTGCATTCAATCCGCGCAGGTTCGATCCTGCGTTTAATGCCCTTGCAACTCCTGGGTTGTAACGTTCTTCTAAAATGCTTGCACGATTTAACAAACTAAGACCATTACCAGGACTTGCCGCAATAATCGATCGAACGGTGCGAGTATTTGGGATACTTGATGAATTATCGTTTGCGGATAAATCAGCGGTACTTAATCCTCCTGCAAAAACTTGTAAAAAGTCAAATGTATTTTGTGTGTCTTTCCGGGCGTAAGGTGTGAGATTTGGCGTTGAAACATTCGCTAAAATATTTGCCCGTAGTTCGTTTAAGTTCTTTCTTGATGCTGGCGTAGTGGCTAATGCTTCGAACGACGCTTGATCATAAGTTACAGCGGTTGTGGTGGTTCCCGCTCCGACTAATGAACTTGATACAACTTGCCAACTTGCAGCAGCATTAATCACACCGTCTTGATAATTTCCGGGATCGGTTCGATTAGCCGCAACTAACGGATCAATATTTGTTCCTTGTGTGTCTTTGATCCACTTATAAAAACGTTCGCCTCTAAACGTTAATTCGTTTTTACTAAACGCTGTTGTAGCATTCCACGGCTTTTGTGTAAATCCGGGAATACGTACCGAAAGTTTATCAATGTAAGGCGATCGAGTTAGTAGATCAGTAATGGATTGGATGCTAGTGTCTAGTAAGTCGTTTGTTTGAAACGATTGTAATAAACTATCCAATGTTTGAGGAGTAACGTTTGGAATCACAGCATCGAATCGATCGACAAATGTGAAATTAGGCGCAGTACCAGATTCTAAAACAAACGTGTAGGCTATGCCTGTATCCTGCGTAGAATCGATTACAAACGACGCATTACCCGACGCAATCGTTACAGATGGAAACGCGATCCCACCTTGAACAATTCGATTATCAGCATTCTTGAACGATTCTTTAGGCGTAAACGTCAATCGTCCTGACGTAATATTTGCCCACGATCCAGACATGTTTACTTTAATACTTGGCATAATTCTAAAGTTACTTTAGTTTTGATATTCGATAACAGGAATACTTGGAAATCCGAAATTAGTAATAATGAATTCAGTTAAAGCGCGTTCAGTTGTTCCGGGTTGATAAGACCCTGGAATTACGATTTTATAATCATAGATTCCTGTTCCGATCCGTTCTGGCAACAAAGACACACCCACGATTAAACCTGACATCGGAACAACCCTTGCAAGTAATTCAAAATGAGAAAAGAGTAATTTTACAGTAGAGACAAACAGACGCTTAGAAAATATTTCATTCGCATCTCTAAGTAATAATCTTTTTGTTTGAGTATCCCAGTCTGGGTTCCAAAGGATGCGCCAAGGATTAATCGGAAGCGTTGCGATAAAGTCTAAGGTGGCTTCATCGCATTGCATTGGATCAGATATTTTACTATAGTTATTCCAATATTCATTAAATCGCTCTGATTGTGTTTCAAATGTGGATAAAATTGCGATTAATAAAGTGCTACTTTCTCCGTACTTAAGCGAAGCTGGTAAATGTTTAATTGGCATAGGTTATAGTAGTTCCTGACGGTTCTAAAGTAACTTTAATGATGTTTATTTTTCCGGGCGTTGTTCGATCGGTTCCGGGTGCAACCCTAGGTAACGGTAAGTTTCTTGCTTGCTGTGTGTCTCCCACGAATCCGATCGTAGCAATTGGTTCTAACGCCCCTGCAAGTTTAGCGATGTGGATAATTTCATAGAGTTCGATCGATTGCTGCTGAGATGTAAATTCCAAAGTAAAGCGCAATCGTAATCTTGAATTAATATCAGCAGCAAGCGAAGTAGAGTTAATGTTTGAAGGCGCTTTAACCGATAGTGAAATATTGATCAGCGGCAAGTTTAGCGAATTAAAATACAACCTTCCTTGCACTAGCGGGGATCTTGGTGCGATGCTTTCAGAAAGGTTTCTGATTTGCGCCGAATTAAGCGATGTTCCGTCTGCATTCAATGCGAATATCAACATTGATGCAACTTGTTTTGTAGATCCATCTGCGGCTAAATCAGGCACAGCAATTGCTGTTGATCCAAGCCCTAAAAGTTCTTTTGTTGCTTGTTCAAATTCACTTGATTGAACTAAACTAAACTGATTTTCTAAAAATTTGGCAATCACACCAGAAATACGATCGAAATAAGCTTCGGGTTGCTCTAAATCTGTACCACCCTGCGAAGGTTCATCAATCCAAACTGAATCGATCCCTGGAATAGTTTGAATGATTAACGCTTGCTGAATCGGTTGATTACCTAAAGTTCCAACATCGATCGAACTTGCATCAATTCTACACAATGGGTAATTTGTTGGATCGGTTGTATCGACGTTTTTAGGAATTATTAAATCGTTGTTTGTCTCGAAAATGGCAACATCGCCAACAGACAAACCAAATCGAGTTCCCCGCAGAATTATAAAATCTGAATCAAAAACATTCTCTAAAACAAACCTGACGCTAACTTGAGCTTTAGTCCCTTTCGATCTAGAAAAGCCTAGCGACTCCACCAATTGAGATGCCAAAAACGGTAGAGATTGCTCTTGATTTTTATAAACGTCTTGAAGTGTTAACGCTTGATATTCAGCAATCACTCTTAAAATACTTGATGAACTAAAATCAGTCAATCGACCTTTACTTAAAACAGAAACGTCATTTTGAAACTGCGCTAAGTATTCATCGGTTGTTAATTTTAAATCATCAGGAAGTTCAAACATATTTCTAAAGTAACTTTACTCGAATATCAAAATCTAAATTACCAGAGTTGTAGGTATTCATCACATCAACTACATACTCAAATCGTGGGTCTTCACACCATCGTTTTAGATCGCTCTTTAGTCCGATCGCTTCTAATTCCGCTAAAATATTATCTGGCATAAACGGGGAAAGAGTATTCCCGTATTCCGGGATCATTTCGCGTTCGTTTAGTTGAATCGAGACAAACAACCTCGCACGAGAAACAGCAACATCGTAGAGTGTTTGATCAAGTTTTAGATCGCCCGTTGCGGTTGATTCTAAAGGGAACATTAAGCTACTCATTAGGCAAATATCCTAAAGTTACTTTAGCGCGTTCGAACCGTACACTCATTGATAAATCAAATTCAGGAGTCACTGAAATCATTACAGCGTTAAACGCTGGTTTTTCTCCGATCTTGATTGCCAGTTCGGGAGGCGTGAGTTTGGCAGTCGGTTTGCATAAAGTTCGAAGTTTATCGATCGTTGTTTGTGTGTCTTTTCCGTTTAAGAAAACGATAAGTGATTGCACTGGGTAATCTGATTTTTGCCAGTATCTTAGATTTGTGACTCTTCCCGGAATATCAGCATTACTATATGTTGCGTTAATCGATCCAATCGTGACGTTTGGATCGATGTATTGAAGATTTATTCTTTCTTTTGTCGATAAGTTTAAAATGTATAGATCCATTCTTGAACGGATAACGGTACAAAAAAGCGAGTAATAGAAAAATTAGCACAAAGGTCATAGCACAACTTAGGTAGATTTTCTCAAAGTTTAGCAAAAACTTCAAGCGTTAGTAAAATGCACCAAGATAAATTTAAGGTCTTAATTTTGGCTCTACAAGACACACCACTAGCCAAACGATAAAAGACACACACAAGTAATTGAAATGAGTTGTAACGGTATTGTCGCTTGTCTGGTGTGTCTTTTGACAGCGAACGCGATCGGGCGTATGATTCGATCGTCATGCTTCATTACACAAAAAGCCCCTGTAAGTTCCGAACCTTACAGGGGTTTTCTTTGGTATGTTTAATTAATCGTCTTCATCACGTTCGATTTTTTCGTTTTGCTGCGGTTCAATTCCCGATCTTATCAACGGCTTCATCACAAGATTCCAGAAGGTTGCGAACACAATTAAACCAATAACTACACGTAACCACAACCGATCGTTAATAAATTTAATCATGTCATTTGCATCTCCCGATAACGTTGAATCGACTCTTTCAAAATATCAATCGTTCTAATCTGATGATCGATAAATTTTTCGTAGACTTTTGCCCGCTCTTTATAAAATCCGTTTTCAGGATTCTTCTCAGCTAGCATCAAAAACGTGTTTAACATGTTCTGAAACAGTAACAACCGATCGTAACATTCTTGCAATTTTTTATCTAAACGTGACATTTGACTACCTTTGATTGCTTGTTTGTTAGAGAGAACGTAATGCGATGTTGAGCGATTTTTCGTATTGATAGTTTCGATCGGTTCTCAACATCATTTCAACATAAAACGGATCGTGTGGGTTCTTTTCTGCAAGACTTCGAAACTTTTCAAAAAGTTCCTCAAACGCTTTTAATCTCGCGTCTGAATCGGTCAAACGTGTTGCTGTTGTGGGTGTCATGGTTCTAAAGTTACTTTAGAGAAACGGTGAATATCGAATTGTTGACATCGAGAGCATAACGTATCCGTCAGGGATACCGTAACCTGTCTGAATATGCGTTACAAGTCGTTTGATAAACTTGCCTGAGTATTGTTCGGTT
This sequence comes from Chroococcidiopsis sp., assembly GCF_051657925.1. Taxonomy (NCBI): domain Bacteria; kingdom Bacillati; phylum Cyanobacteriota; class Cyanophyceae; order Chroococcidiopsidales; family Chroococcidiopsidaceae; genus Chroococcidiopsis; species Chroococcidiopsis sp. The sequence continues at coordinate 51,556 of NZ_JBOFLP010000263.1, read as the reverse complement.
TTTGGATCGTAATCTCGCAGGATGAGAATATCACCAACCGCAAAATCACGATCGTTCTTTCTGAACTCTGCCATCTTAACGCCATATTCAACGGCTTGAAACGCTTCGGGATGCGTCTTGAGTTCGTGTGTCTTTTGGGTTGCTGGTTTGTTCATGTTATTTGCTTGGGCAGTAATCGGACTTTGCAGCTTCGTAAATGGCGATGTTACCAGCTTCGAAGGTGCGATAGAACAAACGATCGTTAGAAAGATCGGCTGTCAAAGCAGCATCACGCAAATTGCCTTCCGATGCTGATTCGTAATCGGAATCGCAGAAAAGATCCATTTTTTCGATAATGCGCCGATCGGTTAGAATTGCACCCGTAGCAGAAAATAGAGCGTTTCGATCAGGCAACCAAGTAGGGTTCGTCTTGTCAAAGTTTGCAACCGCTTTTTCGATCGCCCGTCTTTCAACTGCGGTCAGTTTTGGTTGCTCTGTCTCTACCGCTTGTGTTGATTCAGAACGATTAGCCGCAACAAACGGATTGAGCATTAATATTGCAGCAATACCACCTAAAACAACCTTTTGACGACGTGAGAGAGATTTGATGTAGCTTTTGACTTCAGCGAATTTCATGATGTGTTTGCTTCCCTTTCGACTCCTTTAATATAACTATCTAGTTCAGAAGTGTCAAGTGAACAAATGTAAAGATTCTGTGGGTCTTTGTCTAAAGTAACTTTAGATCTCGCTTGCCAGTTGGAAATCTACGAGAGTTGAGAGACGATCGATTACCATATCAGCGATAGTAGCCTCGTCTTGGTTGGAATTTGCAACGATGTTGATTGCACCTTGAGCGATCGTGATTGATTTGTTTGTTCCGGGTGTGCCTGCGAATTTAGGGAGACTTACAAAGTTCATTAACTGCTGTATATCCTTAAATATGTATTCAGATGAGTTAGCAATTACTAGCCCCGAACCGCTTGGTTTATTGGCAACTTCTGACTTTATCGCTTGATGGAGTGGCATCAATCCATCGAACGCACTAGGGATATAGCCTGAAGACGCACCTAATCCTAAGAAGCGTTTAGTACCGTCGATTAAACCGCCAAAGAAATTACTACCACGTTCAATCTGTCTGTCTCCGTATTCGCTAACTCCTCCTTTAGGTCCAACACCTACGATAACTTCCCCAGGTTTGGCAAGCGTTTCATCAATTGCTTGAAGTACTTTCCCGATCGGAGAATTATAAACATCGTCTACCATATCGTTAAACGATTTGAAAAGATTATTGACCATTTCTAAAAAGTCATTAAAACTTTTCACGCCATCGCGTATGTCTCTCATAAAATCGTAATCAGGAAAAATGTCATCTAGCATTCTACCAGTTTGCGACAAAAATCCGTCAGGTCCAAAAATTAGATTGGCGCTTCGAGTAAGTTCAGTGAAGACCGATTGTTCACCATCTGTCTTTAAATCTAAATCTCTTGAGATTGAAAAAGTTCCTTCGGGTCCAAAAAGACTATTGAAGTAAACTTTTTGAACACCCTCAAAACTTGTTTTTAATTCGGCTTTTGTATCAGCAGAATAAAGAGTATTCGCTGATTCTTCAAAAAGCTTTAATGTCTCTGCACGAGTCGAATCGTTAATCTCTGTGATCCCTGCTGCTTTAAGCTTTTCAAGGAAAAATTTGTTAATTCCTAAATCGTTTAAGATGTCTCTTCCTTGAAGTTGCTTAACGCTTTGAGTTCCTGCTGTAATATCCGTTAAAACGTTTTGTAATTCGCCCGGATCTTTACCTCTAGCCGCTGATAATGCAGCAAGGCTAGTTCCGATATCAGCGGCACGTTTCACAGAAACCGATCGCGCTTCTCCGGTCTCAGCACCAACTTTTAAGTAATCATCTAAAACCGCCGAAGAAATTCGACCGGATTGATTAACATCAACCAAGCCCTCAGATTTAAGATTTAATTCTCTTTTCAATTCATCAGTTAACTTTCGTGCGTCTTTTCGTTCAACACCCGGCAAAACCGCTTGAATCGAAGTAGTTAACAACACATTATCTTGCTGTCGTTTTGACGCTTGATCTAACTGTCTCGAAAACTCTTCAGATGCTTTTCCCGCCAATGCAAAAGCCGCAATCAAGCCTACACCGATCGCGCCCGCTAACATTCCCGCGCTACTGGTTAAAGCGCCCATACCGCTAGACAACTCGCTACCAGCGTTCGAAAACATTCCCAATCCCTGAGAAAGTTTCCCGACCATTGGAACATTTTCACCTAAGATCCCATAAAGTCTATTCCATCCTGTAGCATTATTCTCTAACCGTTCAACTTCTTTGATCTCCATTCGTTCTCTAGATAGAGACGATCGATTCTTGGCAGAAGTGAGCGATTCCTGATATTTTAACGATTGTAATTGCTGGCGATTTTGAAGCGCTTTTAGTTGCTCCTCTCCCCTTGCAATCGCTAACGGAGACGCACCAGCATCCTTACGCGCTTGCAACGATTGTTCGGCTAAAGTGATTCTAGCAGCAAGTGAACGCGCCTTTTCAATTTGACTAATCTGAATATCGGCAATTCTCGCGTCAGCACGTCTTGACTGCTCTTTTAAGGCATCTGCTTTAAGGTTTTCGCTTAGTTCTGTGTAATTGTCTTGGCGGTTGTTTGTGGGTCTTCTGAATGGGATCGTGTTCGATCGGTTCTGAGACCCACCAAATGAAGTATTGCCAACATTAGCGCTAGACTTTGCAAAACCTTTTAACTGATTTTCGACATCGTTGATCTCAGTTTTTAACTGACGTATCTTCGATACTGCTGAAAACGTTTGAGCATCGAAGATTAAAGTTAAGCGCTCTTGTTTAGGCATTTTCTAAAGTTACTTTAGTAGTTCTTTTGCTGCGATTTCTAACATTGCGTTCATCGATGGACCTGACATCGTATCAAACGGAAGCAAAGGAAGTTCCAAATAGTCTTGCAATAACCCTGCATTCCCTGCGATCGTTTCAATGACACTAGTTCGATTGTGTGTAACTTTGTGGGTCTGTTTAGTTGCGCCTGTCAGTTCGCGTTTCTTTCTTCCTGGGAACTTTCGAGATTTCCACGATTGATATTGCTCCGACAAATTTCTTAACGGAGTTTGGTCGGGTGCAAGTTCATTATCAATATCATCGTTAAACCGTTCGATTCGATATTGCTGCCACTTTTGAGTAATCGGTTCAACGTTACTTACACGATCGCTTAATCGATCGATAAACCCACTTGATTGTAATCGCCCGTTTATCATGCTTTTGTGATATTAAAGTTTCTATTCGATCGATCCAAAGACGAACCGTTTAACACAAATGCTAGAAATTGTCTATTGCATTCGTTACATTCGATTACAACTGTGTCTCTAGAATTTTTTGCAGGTTCCTGATAATCTGCAACCCAACACTTTTTAGAACATCCTAAAAAGTAGTATTGATTATGTCTAGCTAATTTTGATTTCACTTTTTTCGCGCTTCTTCAATCGCTTTGCGTTCCAATTTCTTAACCTCTTGAAACGCTTGCCACGTTTCCATAAAATCACTTAACTGTAACCCTTGTAGGTCTGGGAACGGAAATGGCATCGTCAACCCGTTCATGATGCAGATCATCATTTTGATCTCCTTCTTCGATCGTGGGAGTTTCTTGTGATCGAAAAAATGTAGTCAGTGCCCGATCCACTGCTACGATGTATTTATGTTCGTCTTTTCGAGACAGTAAATCTTCTGCGGAAATACTACCCTCACCATTCCAACCGATTAAACAATCAGCTAATGCTTTACATTTAAAAACTGAAGGTAATTCACCTGGGTTTTTCGTCTTGACACTCGCAATATGATCGAGAAATTCTAAGATCGTAAATGGACGCAGAACGCACATAAAAGTATCATCCCAAATTTGATACTCTAATGTTTTCTCGGTTAGCGTCAATTGAGGAATATCTAAACGTTGCTTGTCAGCGACTTTCGAAACTTGAGAAATCAGCGCATGATTTTTGCGATTTGACAGAAGCGCTAAAGGATCTAACTTGCCTTCTCCGTTCCAATCTTCTAAGCAATAAGCAACCTCTGAAGCATAAATCATGCTTTCTGTGTCGCTTTCATCTCGCTCAATGTCTAACCATTCTAAAGGAGTTAAATTACGAATTTTAATAACTTCACCTGTCTTAAATCTAATAGTCTTAATCGCAGTCATAACATTATCCTAAAGTAACTTTAGACTATTCTATTATTATTATTTGATGCATTCAAGGATCAAAAAAATAGGGCATAAAATGCCCTATATCTTCTTCAGGTTCCCCACAAAATCATTTTCCGAATTCAACTTGAGTTCGTGAATTATTAGTAACTTCAATGTCAATTTCAATCATGTTCGCAGTGGTTTGATCAGAGTCGTTATCAAATCCAGGGAAAATCGGTTGTCTACTGATAGACGCTTGTGTAAACGTGTAATAAGTCGATTGAATAAACGCAGTACAAGCAACAGCACCCGCTTTAGCATCTGCGGTTTTAAGCCATGCCTGAATCTTCTTCTGAGCTGCTACTGTGTTAGGAGTTCGCAAGGTCAATGTGTCGTAAGTCGGTTTTCCCGAAAGACGCACAGGTTTTCCGGTATCGGCTGAAATAATTTCTTGTCCGAAAGTGTTACTTTGATCTAACTTCGTAGCAGAAGTGAAGTTAAGATCTAAACCTTTCAGTCTAGCTTTCCCTTCATTACTTGAAATGATCGTTGTATCGTTGTATTGAATCGTCATAGTGTGTCTTTTCTAAAGTAACTTTAGAGTTAAAAGATTAGCTTTTCTTTACGAAATTGAGTGAAATCTTTTCTCTCGTTTGCACAAGATACATTTCGATCGTCAGTGCTAAATTTCCATCAGGAGTACGGAGCGGTAGTACTGTATAAGGTTCGTCTTGTGTGTTGTCCCCTTTAATTGGAGGAGTCGAAAACGCACCTTCAAACGCTAATGTATCCATCAAAACACGAGTTGCCAGAATAACATCTGCATTTACAATTTGCTCTTGCAATCCTACAACGGGAACTGCGTTGCGATTAGCAATCGTTGAAATGTCAGAAGGTAGAAAGAGAAACTTTTCCAGAACTGAACTTGCTCTAAAGAAAATGTTATTCGCTGTGTAGCGCGTGTTTTGATAATACCAAGCAAGATCAGTAGAAAGTGTTCTAGCTCCACATAACAAATAAGAGCTGTTTGTGATTCCGTCACCATTAAGATAAATACAATTAATCCCGCTGTTAACGAGTTCTGTGTATTCATCAATTCCGATTTCCCACTTTGGAATAAAACCCGGATCAACACTTTTGAACGGGATCGGTTCTTGATAAGCAGCAGGTGAAAAATAACCACGCTTTGTCCGATTCAAATACATCAATCTTGCAGCAGCTACAGCACTTGCAGGAATTTGATTATTATTAGAATCACGTCCGTATCCAAAGTAGCAACTAGAATGTCCTTGCGGAGAACTTAAACTAGCTCTTTCAGCACTCGCTTTAGTTTTATCATTTGCCAACAATGAAAGGTTATGGTAATATTCCCAATTTAAAAGCGAATTAGAAACTAAGTTTTGAAAAGCTTGAAACACTGTAACAATATCAGCAGCTACAGTTAAAGTGCCTAGCTCAGGACATAAAATTACACCAGCAGGTAAACGAATATTTTTTGCTAACAGCAAGACACCTGCTAACAAATGATCTTTCAATGTCGGAGAAGCATTAGTAGAGAAACCATTTACAAAATAAATTGTAACCGCTGTAGACGCTTCGATGGTTCTAATAAAATTGTAAGATGGAGCGGATAAAGACCCACTACCCACGATCGTATTAAAATCATTAACCGTAGGGATCGGTTTAATTTCATTAGGTCCAATGGTTCCCGTCCCTTTTGTACCCACAATGTAAATCGTAGAAAGCTTCTGAGTAGTCGTAGTGTCAGAAGATTGAACAGTCGAATTAATAGTTACAAATGGATGCATAAGACAAACCTAAAGTTACTTTACTGTTTTGTGAAAATAGCAAAATCTTGTGTAGATTCAGCTTGTCTAAATGCAATTTGAACAAGCTTTAAAGGAACATCTGAAGCTGATTTTAATGGAGTTAAAGTTTTAATGTTGCTTAACACATTGGCATAACCTGAAGCTGAATAAATCCAAGATCCGTTTGCTTTGTTTCGAGTTGCGTTCCCCGAATCTTGAGGAACAAACGGAAAAATTTCGGCAAAAGGTTGATAACCTGCCAACACATCATCAAGAATTTGCTCTAACAAATCGAGTGCCTTTTGATGATTTTTGAGTGTCAACAACTCCACTCGAATCTCGAAAAAGTAACGTTTCCAATACAGAACATGTCCGGTTTGTGCGTCTGTTGTATATTGGATTCTTTCGGTTCGTTGATGACCTAAAATGATTTGATTTAATCGTGCTGTAGAGTTTTCAGTTGAAAATGCATCTGCCCATGTAATCACTTTCAAAACGTCGTTTAAACGTCGTTCGACCTCATAAGCAAGTTGATTTTCATACTCTACAATAATGCTCACAAAAATCTTTCCCGTTCTGAATAATTATCTCGATTTGGATTCAACGCCCCGAACCTCGGTACATAAGCCCTCATCCTTCCTGTATGCATAGTTCCTGAAAAACGGCTGTTTGTTTCTCCTGCAACTTCTGTATTTTTCGGAACAATCACTTTTCCATCAGAACCGATTAGTGCGTCTTTTCCCGATCCGATTCGTTCCAACCGTTCAATAACATCTTCGTAGTCTCGAATTACCGCTTCTGATTTTTCATAACTATGAAGAATTTTTCGAGTGATCGCAACAGACGCCCAAACTAAAAACGGAGGAGTGGGAGAAATAGGGGTTACAAATCGATTACCTAGAATCGTGTTTATTTCCCCATCCGCTTTATCAATTCCTTTTTTAAGTCGATCGCGCAGTGCCGATAATTCAAAATCATCAAGCGAAGCTAATTCAGCGGATTCCGTTTCAGTATATTGTTCTTCGAAATCTTCAGGCGTTGAATATGGCATTACTCAGTAGGCGGTTCTTCGATTGACGACTCTAGCGGCACTTTGTTAGGATCAGGTTCGATCGGTTCGTCTTCTGAGGGTTCCTCTAATTCGGGATCTGCATGATGTGCAATTCGCAAAACGTAAGGTTCAAGAGGAAACTTGATTGCTTTCTTTTCTGGTAAAGCTGTGACTTTGCCCCAATCGATGCTATCAAGAGCGATCGGAGCAATCAGCATTAACCAGTTTCGAATGTCGCTTAAAGGAACATTCTCAATCTTCGATGAAGTTCCAATTAATTCAGCAGTGTACATTGTGCGTCTTTCCTAAAGTTACTTTAGATTACTTCCAACGTCTTGCAGCAAGTTTGCGGCTATCAAATACGGTTGGAATTCCCGCGCCAACACCCGCTAAACGTTCGATTCGAGGCGCGTCGTCAATGTCTTTTGCACCAACATAGATCCCTTTTTCAAACATCTTCTCAGGAGTCGGAACAAACGATCGTTCAGCCATTCCGGGTTCGCCAAAGAAGTAGAAGTTATCCGAGAGAAAATACTTGTCAGTAACGACACCCGCTTCATTTTCTTCTGAATACATCGCATCAAGTAATTTAACTTCAGCCCCGCGCAATCTTTGAGAAATCAAATCAGTTACTTGTTCGTCTTCTACATAAACAGCGTTCAAACTAGCTGTATCTGTTGACGCGATCGAATATCCGTTTCGTTGCGATAGTGCCAAACGGGTCGAAGTCTGTGCCGCAATATCTCGAATGTTCGTCCAACGTAAATAAATACGCGATGGAAAAACACCGAAATTGTTATAGTACGCCATTGCGTGAGCGTCTAACTGTGCAAGGCTATTTGCAGCGGGATTATTTACTTGTGTTCCTGCTACAGGTGCGTCTGTGAATAGTAGTTGGTTCGGACCTGTTGCGATCGTATCAGGATATGCCAATTGAAAACGAACCCCTGTTAATGGATCAACAAAGTTACATGAACCTGTTGTCAAAACGTCCATTAACAGCACAGTCATTTTCTCAACAATCGCAGGGGCAAGGTCTTCAGCAAGTCCTAAAAACACCCCTTCAAATGCATCAACTAACTCAGCCGATTCAGCACGTCTAATCGCATCTTCAAGACGCTTGAATGCCTTGAAATCATTATTTTTGAAAACGTACTGTTTACCAAATCGTGCTTCAGTTAAAGCCTCTTCAGAAATCTGAATCCGCGCTCTACCTGTTGGCAACTCTTGTTCATCAGAGACCAACGATGCAATTGTCGGTTTGGACTTGCTGAATTTCATAATCAGCAGCATCACATCAACATAATCGACGATCGGAGCAAGATCGGCAAAAACTGAAGTGTCGCTTTCTAACAATCGAAAAAACGACAAATCAACAATTTTTTGAACTTTGTGAGTATTTCGAGAATACCAATCAATGATAGCAGCCATAGAAAAACAACCTTATAAAGTAACTTTAGAACTAAGCAAAGTTTACGCTATTTCGCATTAGCGTAATTTCAGGGAAAAGGTTTTGGATAAAGCTATCCCACATAGGGAGACGCATACCATAGACTGTGGCTGATGTATAAGCCGCTACATCGTTTGGATTATCCCCTAGATCGTTCAGACTCAGAATCATTCCAACGATCGCACTAGGATTATTGGCATCAGTTCCTAAAACGATGTCACGAACGCTAAGAGCGCTTGCAGATGCCGCGCTAAGCGTAATCGTATTAGCAGCAGTATCGAGCGATTGAACCGTTCCTAAGGCGGTTGTAGCTCCAAAGTTCGCAGGGGTTCCTTGTGGCGTTGCGGCAACTCTTGAAACAACTTCCCCGATCTTGTAAACACTTGCATCTCTAACGCTAATAACAGTAGCCCCTACCGCTGCTGCTGCAATCGCACGAGATCCCGGAAAAATACGACCATAACCGCTTGGCAAAACCGAAAGCAGATATCCAGGTTTGACTACTTTTGTGCCCGCAGGGTTCGCTTGCAAATAGCTGAGATCAAGCGTTAATCCTCTGGGGGAACGTAAACCGCGATCGGTTGCCAATACTTGGGGATAGTCAAAGTTATCAAAGCTTGTTTTGCCCTGATACATGTTGTTAGGCATTGTTCATTCCTTCTCTAAAGTTACTTTAATGACGTGCGTCTTATCGTTTGTACTTGCTACGCTTTGCCATGTATTCTTCGGCTTCTTTTTCTTGCTGCTGACGATCGCTTAGGTTTTCTTGAGACGTTTCAGAGACGGTCTTTTTAACCGTTACGTCTTTGTTTTCAAGCATCGTTCGATCGGCAGAATCAGAAACACGATCAACTGGCTTTTTCAAAGATGCGCGACGCAACGCCCGATCGACCGTTTTCAATTCAATTTGTACGTCTTCTTTCGACAGAGCAGACAAACGATCGATGTCTGCTTTCGGATCTTCAGAGAAGTCAAGTTCAAACTCTTCCTGAGAAAGTTTGTTATCGACCGCATAAAGCGATAGCGCGGTACATCGAAGTTTCCAATACTCACACTGAGCATTTGCTAAAGTAACTTTAGATTCCGCCTCAGTTGCTAGCTTTTCAGCAGTTGAAAGCTTGATTTTCAAATCGCGGTTTTCGTCAGCTAATTGAACGGTGCGATCGTTATTTTGATCAGTCATTTGTTCAGATTCCTGTAGTGTTGGTGTGTCTTCTTCTAGCCATTCATAGCCAGTTTCAGAAGACAGTTGAATTAAAGTCGTAGGGATATTAGACGCTTTTTCTTTATGTTTCTTTCCCGCTCCAATTATAGCGGGCGTACTTACGGACGAGACCGCTAGCAATTGCCATTTCTTTGCTAGTAAATGAGCGGGTTCTAAAAGCTTTTTCCGTCTGTAACCGTCTACGTCTTCAGTTTCTTCGTACTTGGCTTTTGATAGCACTTGAATCTCTGTAACGTTCGCTTCCATCGAAACGCCCGGAATCACTTTACGTTGAACGTCATTCCAATACTCTTCAGCATTTTTATTTCCGCCAATGACATGAAGTGTATGAAGTTCACCCGATTCAAGTTTGGCTTCTCTAACTTGTCCTAATGTTTTCGGACTATCAAACATTGATGTGTGACCATCCAAAAACATCACTTGCCCCGCAGACACACGAGACAAATCGACATCTCCTTCAGCGTGAGAAAATGTCAAAAAGTATTTTTCGCCTTTGAACCAATCGTAACGAACGATCTTCTGTTCTTTACAGGCGATAAATTCAATTTCTCTAGCTTCTAATTCGACTCTAGGCGGACTCATCTCTGAATCCAAACTAACAAAAATAGGTTCTACCGCAATGGCAGTCATAAGGTCTAAAGTAACTTTTCGTTATCCTAAATTTTACGACCTCTAGAACCTCTATTCAAGCCTCAATTAACTACACACAAAATATTAAGGGTTTATCGTTTGCTCCTCTACATTTTCGTTGTGAACTTCTTTCTTGCTTCCCATTCCTTGAACGGCAACACCACAAGCCCCACCAAAAAGACCTACAGCCGCAGTAACTACTTTATCCTTAAATTCTTCTGATGCTGGTGCGAACAAACACGCTATTACCAAAATTCCGCCGATCGTCGTTAAATACAACGGCATTACCGCTTGAAGTGTTTCAGTCTTCATTGTGGGTCTTCTCCTGTAATTTGTTTTTCATCCAATGGCTCAATCCCTAAATACGATCGAAGTCTGTTAACAACTGTTGGATCAGTTGCAACAAAAACACCTTTAGCAAAACCGTCTAAAGTTACTTTAGCTAACTCTAAAATATTTCGATCCCTGCGTTTAATTTCGAATGTCCCGTAGCTCGATTGAACTCCGAAATTGTACTCAATAAGCGGTCTAATTAGTTGCTCAATAATCTCATTCATTAAAAAATTCAGCGAACTTAAAATCAACTCTTCAAAAATCTCTAAATGCATATCACCAAGTGAAGAATCACCCAAACCTGAAAGTGAAGTTGTCCCTAAAAGTGTCGGAACAAAAAACGATTTCATTCGCATTTCTTCGCAGTATTTGATAATTTCTTTAAGTAAATCGTTATTAACTTTCAATTCGATTGCATAGATTTCATCGTCAGGATCGATCGCTGTTACGCCCGCAATTCCTAATGATTCCAATTGCTGTATTGCATCCCAACCTTTCGACACTAGAACAGGTTCGCCAACATCATCTAAAACAGGTTGCCCCGTTGAAGGATTAATTAAAAGTACTTCATCGTTTGTCTCTGTCTTCTTAACTAAAATGGGTGTGGCTTGTCTCTGCCCTGCGATTGCAAGCACTGTCATCATTAATTGATGCAATTCCCAGTAAGGATATGCCGCCTCACATCTTGCCGATCCGTGAATTGAATCAAAACTTAAATCAGTTCCCGCTACAATATGAATCCCGCTATCGTAATCAACTAGATAATCTTTTGGGGACGCATAAACTAACACCGAATCGATCGTTTTATCTCCCTGAAATTCGTAGGCAGTGGGATCAAGTGTGTAAATCTCAGTAATACGTTTACGATTAAATTGTGTGTCTTCTACGGCTACTTGAGACCAGCTATAACCGTACCATTGAGCAGAGTTCACCCGCTTCAAAACTTCGATCCAACTACCCTTAGAATTAATAATCTGCTCACGAATATCTTTTGTGATTCTTCCCCGTGAATGCGAATAGTCACCTAATGCATTGAACATATAAAGATTGATCAATTCAACACAAAAACGTGTTACAGGATCGCTCCTTAGCATGTCTTTGTAAGCACGAATCTTTTCCCGATGTGAATTCGTAGAAAGACGCACTGAGCTAATGTATCGCCCTACTAACTGCTGCGCTTTTGGTGCTAGAATCGTGTTTACAAATTTCATAAAATTCCTAAAGTTACTTTAGAATCGAGTTCGCTTACTGAAAAATGTCTGTTGTTTGAACTGCGCTTTTTGACCTGGTAAAGCTAGTTTTTGACCGACCACTGACGACTTACCGATCGGTTTGTGTGTCCCTTTATAAAGTGATTCTGCGGCATGTGCGAACATCATCGCGAAAAAGAAATCGTCATCATGATCGGCAGGTCTTTCTAATTTCCCTGTATCAGAATTTCGCTTTACTGAGGTGATATGTTTTTGAAACTTTCGGTGAAGCTCACACGCAATTCGATAATTATTTTCGACAAAGTTGGCAATCACTAAATCTTTGAATGTGTTGGAATTAATCGCATAAGCAGGGATTTCAATTGCCCCGTGCTTGACCGTAATTTCTTTATAACTTACGTCGATCGTTCGTTGATCCGCTAGTGCCAAAATACCATCATTCGCTTGCACAATTTCATAAGCGCTCAATCTGTCAGGTTCATTATCCATAAACCCTTTAGTGACTTCGAAGCGCTTAATCAAATCATTGATTTCATATTGAGCAACAGTGTCAGCATGAATGATATTTGCAGCATCGCCATCACATTCTAAAATGACAGCGTAGTGTGTGTCTCTGCCTTGGTCAATTCCTAAAAACCGTTGTGGTTTAGAAGTGCCACTAAACACCCAAGGATCAAGACTAATAACACGTTCGAAATCATAAGGAGACACACCAGAATTGTCACTAACTGATGCATAACCTAATTTATTTTGTTGATAAATACTAGGATTAACCGGATTTAACCCGTCTCGAATTAATTGCCAAACTCGCATAGGATCACTAGGAATACGTAATAAAGGACTTAAATAAATCGCTACAGGTTCGATCTGTACAATATCATCAGGAATACTATCGAGATATTCATCAACTGATTCTAAAGTAACTTTAGATCGTAAATCACAATTAATAATTTCATGATTAGTAACGGGATAACCGCAGTGAACGCAAGCGATAAACGCGCTTTCAGGTCTTCCCGGTTCTCTAGCATGATAATCAATGATTTCACCACGGGCGTTAAAGTACTTTGGTGCGTTTGTCTTTGAATCGACGATCGGCTTTAGTAACGCTCCTTTCGGTTCTAACCATGTAACCTGCTTACACTTTCTGCAATGCACTGCGGGACAAAACACATGTTTAGCCTCTAACATACTACGCTCAATTCCAACCCCTGCCCCAGGAGTTCCTAACTCTCGGATCGGTTTCGAAAGCAATCGAGACGCACCTAATCGAGGCGTAACATCAACGGTTGCCTTATGACTCGATTTTTCTTCTAAATATAACTTAGATGCTTGGAACGATGCTTGCTCTTTTCCCTCCGATGCTCCTCCTGATTTTTCAGTAGAGTCTGAATTAGCATAGGAAAAGTTAGCAATCGCATTCCCGATCATAAACCTAGAAACAGCATCGCGATCGATTTCTAAAGTTACTTTAGCCGCCTTTACCCAATGATGAACCATTCGTTGAAATTGGCTAGGCTGTTGGTTGTTCATGCTGGTACGCGATGCATAGAACCAACCGATATCAAGCTGACCTGTGATTAATGTATCGATCGCATCAAGATAATTTACAAGCGATTTAGAAACCTGAGACGCACCTGTTGTAATAACATATGCAATACGATTGTCAGCCGTTAGCCTAATCTGCTGTCTAAACCATTTCGTGTCATCTAGTGGGTCTCCTTTTTCCGTTCGCCCATATAACATAATACGATCGACAGCATCGATCGCGTGTTGGCGTTTAATCGACATTGAAACGAAGTCAGCACCGTTAGGCTTGAATTGCGTTAGCCAATGCATCCCGATTTCTGCTAGCAAGTTGGAAGATTCGCTGTTTGTGTTCATCCGGGATTACATTATCTTCAGCAATTAATCTAAATAAAGCATTCAAAACAATCTTTGCTTCAATCTCAGCGGCACGTTTAATTCTAACTTTGACTGGAGCGTTAAAACCTAGTAAATTAACTCTTAAAAGTTCGATCTTCAACGCCCGATCGATCGCGTTCAAATCGCCCGCTTGAATTTTAGGATGAATCACTTCCAACCAACTATCTAACCGTTGTAACTCAATTTCAAGCTGTTTTGCTAAATCAGGATCGTCTGGCGTAATCGCCGTTTTTGCGATGTACGAATCGTAATCCTTTCTAACTTGAGAAGCGCTATATGAATCAAGCATAAACTCACGGTTAATCACCGCTTGAATATGATTGAATCCGTAGCCAACTACTCTTAATTCGCCTACACGGTTTTCAATGCGTTCTCTAATATTTTTATAAAAAGCTTTATCGTGCATACTCTAAAGTAACTTTAGGTTTTTATCAGTTTAGCGTAATAAAAGCGACATTTTCAAGACACAAAAAAGACACCCGTGAAATACGAGTGCCTGCTAACTTACGCTTGGTTTACTTTTGACTGTCTTAAGCTTACTCTTGTTTGTCTTTTTGATTCAACCTTTCAGCTTTCTTTTTCTCTCGTGCTTTAACTGACAACTTCCAACAGTGGGCACACGTTAATGTTCTTTGATTCATCGCTAATCGACACCCTGAGCCGCAATACTGACATTTAGGATAGTTGTTACCTCGTCCGCTTAACATAGCTTTAATTGCTCCTCTAATTGTTCTACAACTGGTTTGCCTTCCGTTAAACACTTCAGCTCTTGATACAAACGTCTCAGTTTTTCAGTGTATGTTTGAATGCAGTATGGACCTGATTGAACATATTCGCCTTTTTGTCCTGTGTAAAAACTTACGGTTTGTCCTTTCTCTCCGAACCCTAAACCCGTTAACATTTTATCGGATTTCGGAATCTTGCGAGTAGTCATTAAATCAGCGATCGGATATTTCCCAAGTAACAGCATTGCCAACGTTTTCGAATAATATTCTTCAGCACTACCCGGATCGTTTGCATAAAGGCTGATAAACTTTTGCTGAAACTCCTTTTCTAACTTCGTTCGATCGCGCTTCACAAATCGACCTTTAGCTTTTACTTTCCACTTACCCGGAATTACATTTCCTTGTTTGTCTTTTGATTCAGGAGTCCAAAGATACTTAATGTAATTCTTACGAATTCCTTCGTAATCAGGAAAGCCTAAACCAAACTTATCAGAAATTTCCTTCAGACGATCGAAAGTAATCTTTTCATCTGCAAACTGAGCAACGTAATCTGCGATCTCCGGGTTTTCCTGGTACTCTTCCTTGACTAACAAATTCTTAAGAACAAAATTTCGACCGTGAACCGATCCAAACTTTGTCTTACGATCGTAGTCTTTTGGTACTGATGTAGGAGGAACAAAAAACAAGCGATTCAGCGAATCTAAATCGATCTTTGCTCCTTCGGGAATCGCTTTAATCAACTGCTCACCGATCGCAACCGCGCTTAACATTTCTAACGTAGCATCAGAAGGAAGTTTTCCTAAAGTTACTTTAGAAATCGGATACTTCAAATGAACATCAGTTAAGTTCGTTCGGATCATGACTGAATCTGTATCAGTCAAGATTAATTCTGCCCCCATATCTTGAATAAATTTGATGCTCCATCTAATTCGCGCCCTTGCAAATGCTGTAATCATTGCAGCAGCAATCACATCACCGAAGGGAATCTTAGCACCGCATCCTCCATATGCGCCGTTTTGCACTGCCTTCACAGTTGTGACAAATTCTTCTTCAGCTTTTGTAGCATTTTCTTTATACTTGAGCTGCATTCGATAATCTACAGCATGTTCAAGCATTGAAAGCATCAAAAACTTAAAGTCAAGAATCGAACAAATTCCGTATTGTTTCATACAAGACGGATACTGACCGCTCCAGTCAAATCCCACAACATCGCGATATAATCCCGCTTCTGCGATCGTAATCGCGCCCTGGAACCCTGCTCTAATCGGATCAGGCAACGATGCTACATAAGCGGCTGTGTATCCACGCTCTAACGACTTTTGCCACTTTGTACCAACACCCACAGTAGCAAGCGCTTGGATTGGAAAATCAGGGAAATAGGATTGTTCATTGATAATTTCAGGAACAAATCGATCGGCTAAAAGGTGTGTGTCTTCCAAGTCATAAAACAAATATACTTTTAACGTCTCCCAATCGCCCCTAGCGTAACAATCTTCGATTCCTTCGATACCAAGATCTAAACGCGATTCTTCTCTTAATCCAAGTTCAACAGGTAAATTCTTAAGAGATAAACTATCAGGAAGTTTTCGCATCACGCTATCCCATTTGATAGCACACATGAGCGTATCTAAATGATGAACCTTTTTCCCTGATGCTAGTTTCGTATGAACCGCTCGAAACTTTTCATTATATTTTCTACCAGCAATTGCAGCAGCAGCAAACCGGGATTCTTCGCGATCGTACCCAATCCACATCGGGCACTTGATCCCTAAAACTTTGCATCGCTCTACAATGAACGGGAAATCGAACCACATTGAATTATGACCGATCAACAAATCAGGCTGCTTACGCTCCATTATCTCAAAGAACTTACGGAGCATCCAAGCTTCTGACTCATCTTGGATCATTACATTTTGACCACGCTCATTGCGAATTCCGATCGCTTTGATTCGATTGTGTCTAGCTTGCTCTCGTATGTCTTTGATTGAATGATTAATCCTTAACGTCTCAACGTCAACGATTATAAATGTAAGATCGGGATACTTTTTATATTTGGCAGTCGGTTCCCATTTTGGAATTACCTTCGATGTTCGGCTAAAGATATTAAGCTTCGTTTCAGGAGGTGCAACGACAAATTTTTTACCATCTTCGGTTTCACGAATCCAAAAAAACTTCCTAGCAATATCACAATGAATCGATCCATCTGGAATCAAATCATAGTTAACTTTACTAGGATCAAAATCAGGATCTTTGACTAATTCAGCAGGATTAAGCATTTGCATTGTGAGTAATCCCTAAAGTAACTTTAGTGAGTCTTTTATGTCACTCCTGACATGTCCGATCGATCGCTTATGTGGGATCGATCGGACTTCTGAACAACTAAAGGTGATTACCACTCATTTAATACTTCATGACAATTCGCCCACGCGCCCATCTCCCAATTACCTTTGCCTGAAACTTCTAAACAAAATTGACCCACACTTTTTGAAACGTTTAAGTTTTTTTCATTACACAAAGTTATCATTTCTTGATAATCTTGCAAGTCATTAAGTTGATAAACTCGTGTAACATTCAATTCTTCAACAGAAATCAATTCAGCTTTGAGCGGTTCGTATTCTTCTGTGCCTTCTAATCTCGTTCTAGGAACAAAGTCTAAAATAGCTGTCTCTGCACTAATCGCCGTTCTTCGGTATTTATACAATACGCCTGACTCATCTTGGTACATTAACTTGTAAACTCCCATGTCCTATCTCCTTTTTGTTTGACTCCTAAACTATAACGCAACCGTTCAAACATGTCAACTATAAATTAGGAAAACGATCGATCGCCTTTTGGCATTGGCTCTCAGTCCGATATGCTAACTCACAATTCCCATTCGTTAAAAATGTTCCCCGCAATTTACATTTTAATTTCCAGTAATCGCCATCCAACACACAATAATATCGACTCGCGAAAACTTCCTTACCCGTCAAGCTTTTCGATCGTTTCATAAAAGTTAGCAATTCCTAAACGCTTTTGTCGTCTTTTCAGCTTTTCTTCTGTGTGTCTTCTGAACGCATTGATAAAGAACTTAAAGAAATCCTCATTGACAATAAAATAGTCGTCAGTCGTTACAACCTGCGAACGTTCCGGGAACATTACCGATCCCGCTGAATCAACAGAAGGCGAATAGTACGAATCTAAAGTTACTTTAACGCACTGAAGAAACATCCCACGATCGAACATTCCACGAAACATAAACCCGTCACCAACCTCTAAATCATCAAACGTCATAATCACCTCTTAAAAGAAAAGGGAATCCGAAGATTCCCTAAGATGTCACTAGAAAGCTAAAGTTACTTTAGAACGGAATTTGACTTAAATCAGCAGATTTTGCTGCTTGGTCGGGCGATTCGTCTGATACGACTTCCGCTTTCTTCCGCTTAGCAGGTTGAACGTCGGGCACTGCAGCTAGCGCAGGTTTAGCCGATCGTGATGGCAAAGTTGCTGGTGCGTCTTCTCCGACTAGTGGAAGTAAATTGCGGCTCATTAACGGTAACCGTGACGGAACCTTAGATGCAATATGCTTAGGAGTCCAGTCTAATCGAGCTTCACCGTCACTGACAGCCGCACATTGGAAGTGGCAATACAGAACATCAGACGCACTGACAGATCCTTGAGAGAACAACGAATAAGGATGTGTCGATTGTGAAAAACTGATCGATGAAACCTGAGAGATTTCGACCAACTTAGGATCGTCTTTCGTTGTGTCTTGCACAATCAAATCGGGATGCGAACAAGCCAGAATTGCAAAAGACACCGAACTAATCGTTTTGCCGCTGTATTCAGTCTCGCGCAGCTTACCGTTGCCAAGTTTGAACAGTACGCCCTCCTTTGGAAAAGACCCACTCTTAAACGTAGTAAAGAACATCTTCGTAGCGTTCGCATAAACACTACTAAAACTGTTCAAATACTGCCCGAATTCACCGTTATCGAATGCAGATTCTACAGCGTCTAAAGAGCTATCCTTGACCATCCGGAATGAGATGAAGAATGTGTCTCCACCCTTGATCTTGAGTTTGATCGATGCGCGTTCTCCGTTCTCAGTTTGAACACGATTAAATTCAAGTTTATTCCCTTGGATCATGTAGTCCGATCCGTCATGTTGAAGTGGGATGTAAGTCGCTGAATAATCTGTGCCAAACGTATCACCCACTTTCAGATGAGGCGAACCCTCAAACATCCCGATCGACGGGAACCCGACATACTTTAGCGCTCCGTCTTCAGACGAATATTGAATCTTGCCGCAGTTGTCAAACGTAACACCTAAGACCTTCGAAAGTGCGTCAAACGGTTGTGCAATATGAACGGGTAGCATCGCTTGAATCGCCATCGCTGAGAACGATTGATGATCGTCTTCTACGATCGGTAACTCCCAATCATACACCACATCGTTCGAAATGAAATTACGTCGAAGATCTTCCAAAAAATATAAAGCCATTTGCAATTCCTGTGAAAAACTTTGTTTGTTTCGTAACTGAATCTAATGTAACATCACGATTCAGAACTGTCAAGCGTCAATCTAAAGTATTTTGAGGGCTTATCGTGCGTCTTTCTAAAGTAACTTTAAGACTTGATCAGGTGAACCCAAAGTATACCGTCTTTCAATGCCGTTGCGGTAAAGCTAGCGTGAGACATCCAATACCGACCAAGCGCGGGATCTCCTCCGTAGTTTTTGTTATATCCGTCTCGATACCATTCTCCAAACGGATCAGCGTGATGCCACGCCACAGGTTTACCATCCTCTAATCTTATTCCGTCAACACAAACAATATGCCCAAAAGGTTCTACGTAAAGACCGTGGGTAATCACAGGAAACCCTGCAACCAAATGAGGAATCAATTTCCCGTAAAGCGCCTTACCAACTTGATCCCAACCTTCGATCATAATCAACTCATCAGATAAACCAAAACGATCGGCTAATAGCGCGATCGTTGCGGGGTCATGGCGCGATAATCCTTCATCATCGCAAGTTGCTAATAGTGCGTCTTCTAGTTGATCGTATCCGTAATTAGGCGTAACCTTCTTCTTAAAATACTGTAAGCACATCGCTAGTGAAGTCATATTACAACTTCCCCCAGGATAAAGTGCGTTATCTAATTGATGGCGCAGTGGGAACCCTTTAATCAAATGCTCAGAGTATTTTACTTCTTTTAACATATTTCTAAAGTAACTTTAGGACATCGATCGCAACTTCAAGCGGACGCACCTCAACGTACTTCTCCCCGTCCCACAGAAAAAACTCTCTATCTACACGTAAAAGCTTAGGGAAAGTTCCCATTTCAGGGACAAAAACGCGATATTTAATATTTTCAAAAACGTCGTATAAATCAGCTTTAAAACACTGCATAAAATTAAATTAAAAAACAGGAGAAACACAGGACTTATGTAGCAAAAAATTAGACCTTGACTTTATTCGTAATCACCGTTATTGCCATCATCAGGAAAATCATCATCACCTTCAAATTGATTTTTATGATGATTCTGAACTCTTGGATTAATAAACGTAGAAGACATCTGCTCTCTCCTTTGTAAGAATTCTAAAATACGATCGACTTGCACACACGAAAAGGTTCGGAACCCATTCGACTTATGCTTATTGTATGTCCCTCTAGTGATGCCTAGAACTTGTGTTAGCTGGTCATCAGAGACACCTAAACGCACCCGCAAAGGATTGATCCCAGATACAGCAATTTCAAGCTGTTGGCGCAGAATCAATCCAGTCGGGTGCTGTTGCACTTTTTCGATCGTTTCTTCTTCCAATTTCGGTAGGGTTGCTGATGACATTTTGATTACTCGTCATAATTACCTAACTCAATTTAACATGCCGCACCGTAAATAAATAGTATATTATTCAAAAACATACATAGGTTTTTTGAGGAAATACATCTATAAAATAGTTAAATCTGTCTTAATATATACCTCTTTAGAGAGATGTGTATTAAAAAAGACCCAAAGTTACTTTAGTTCGATTGATGTCACTAGTGTTCATTTGACACATTCGAACTATTGTGATACGTTAATACTGTCACATAAAAATCCCCGCAGATGTTACTAGCAACTGCGGGGATATACAAACAAGTAATCAAAGAAATCAAAATGTCACTAGAACCAAAAGCATTCGAAGAAACGATCGATGTAGATTCCAGTACCGATACTCTAACAAATTCTTCAGAGAATGTCAATAGCGAAGAAACTAAAGTTACTTTAGGTCTTTTAGTTCATTCGAGATTTATTAACAAACCTGCGAAAGAAAGTGCAGGGCATAAGCTCACAGAATGGAATGTAACATCGTCTCACGTTAAATCGATCGCACGGCAATTAAAGCAAGGTAAGGCGATCATTCCTGCGTATGTTGATGGTGAGTCTTTCGGAATCCTTAAGCGTGACTATCAAAAAGATGAAGACGGTAAAGATTGGACAGTTGGCAACGATCAGATTGTTGGTTCGGATTTAATCGCGATCGATTACGATCATGTGGCTATTGATGCGTTACCAGACAAACGTTTTTGTGACTGGAGTTTTTACGCTTACGCAACGCCTAGCGCAGTCCAAACCGATCAAGGTTGGGATCGTCACAGATGGCTCATCAAGCTTCCTGAAGTAATGGATCTCAATCGTTTGCGCGGATTCAGATTAGCGTTTCTAGAACGTTACGCTAGCGAATCCGATCAATCAGTTGCCAGCCCTCACCAAATGATTTACGGGTGCAACGATTCCACTAAATTTATTAAGGAAGATTTTTCGTGTGTCTTGCCTTGGGATATTTTTGCAGAATGTTTAGAAGCGTCTGCGGACTTCGACACAGAGTCCGAACGCAACACAAAAACAGGCAGAATTCGCAAGCGCGAAAAAGACTCACCGCTTACAAAATGCGATCATCATTTACTCGAAAAATTAGGAAGTCTCTCAGCAATTTTAGAGAAACTTTTCCCTGACGTTAATTTCAAGCGCAAACGATCAAGAGATGTTCATGAGCAATACGATTGTGTGTCTTTCCTGAATGATGAGGCAACCAATCCAACTGGCTTCACCGTTTTTCATTCTGCCCTAGACGATGAAGGAATCTACGCCAACCATCGCCAGTGGGGTTACTCGATCAGTCTTTACGAACTTTGGACACGCTATAAAATCAAACGTGAAACAAACGTCGATTCAGTCGATCCCTCTGACTTAGATGTGTCTTTCGAAATATCAGGATCGCGTTTTACTGAAATGTTCAAAGATATTTCTACAGCGTGTGAAGTGGAGGAATTCACGTTTGAAAAATCTAAAACAAAAACGTCTAAAGTTACTTTAGATGGTGAGAATTACGACCTTTCAAAGTTTATGAGATTTCATAGACAAAAAGGTGGAATGTGTTGCTATTACTGGGATTTTGATGTAAAGATTTGGAACTTTACACAAACGGCTAGTGATGCAATTGCAGGGTGTGTTGTGAGATGGTTAGAACTAACACACCAAGACATTAAAACTGTAACGAAAAAAACCGAAGAAACTGATCCAAACGATAAACGCAAGAAGTTAACTGAAACTACTGAACATCGATTATCAAGACCTGAAATAACAGAAAAAGCAAGAATTATTTTCAGCTCTGCCTCTGTCGATCCAAATCATTCAACTCATGAGGAAATATTAGAAGACACAAACATTATAGGTTTTGCCGATTGTAATTTCAATTTAGAAACGAAAGAACGATTCGAACCTTGCCCTGATCATTTTGTGTTTGAGCGTAAACCGTGGAAGTTTGATGATTACGATTGCGAGGGTGTCATCGAAGAATATCGATCGTATTTCCGCAATTGGAGCAAAAGCGAAGGATACGCAGAAATGTTAGAAATATTTCTGTTTGGGCAGATGCTTAAATTAGGCGTACAAATGCCTGGAATCCTCTTCTTAACAGGTAAAAAGCGCACAGGCAAGGGAACGTATTGCGAAGCGCTTAAAGCCTTCTCAAATCACCTTACAATTCCGTTCGATCGTCTCCAGAAAGAATCAGGGTTTGTCTTTGAACAAGTCACTGTCCAAACGACTACAATATTTTTTGACGAACTCGCATCAATGAGAAGTCAATTTTTCTCAGCTACATTCAAAAATTTAACAGGAGGTTCCCAAGATAAAATTACGATCGATAAAAAAGGAGAAAAGAAATACGATATCAATCGTAATTTTATGTTTCTGGCATCTTACGAAACACTCCCGGCAATGCCAACACGCACAGGTGATGGACTAGGCGATCGTATCATGTTCATGAATATCGATGTAGATAAACAAGAATTCGATCGCGATTTCAAAGCAATTGCGATAAAACTATTTGGCAGAAAAAGAGGGCAAACGGGGATCGATAATCTTAGACGTTTATTCAAATGGTGTGTCTTGTATTCGGACGTTGCAACACTTATTCAACGTTACGAAGAATTAAACGCTTCTGAACTCTTCACACAAAATAGAAATGAAGCCGTAATGGATGAAAACGTTGTTTGTGAATTTATTGAAACGATGTTTGTGCATCCTGATAATTCAGACAATCCAAATAAACCGATCGATAATTTCACTTCACATGATTTCTTCTATCAAGAGTGGCAATCGTTCATGAGAGCAAGGGGAGAGAAATACCATTTAGACAAAGCGTTAGGAGAAGCTAAAAAAGTAGTCCGCGAAATGCTTTCGCAACGTTACCCACATCTTTCAAAACCACTAGAAGAAGCGCATAAACTAAAGGTTTCCAAAGATGGTAAACCACTCCCTAAAAAAGAACACGGTAAAGCTAAAAAAGGAATTTGGGGAATGCAACTCAGAAGAATAGAAGACGTTGCGAAAGACGAAAACGAATTCTAAAGTAACTTTAATTTAACCAAAAGGATGCACTAGTTTATTCAGTGTGTCCTTTCTTTTTGGCGAACAAATAGCATTAAAATATTGGGGTTGACAGATGAAACGTTTTGTGCATTTGTTCAAACTAACAAACTTTTATCGTGTGTCTTGTTGGCAGAAGGGCTGTAACCGTTACTAAAAGGGTAACTTAGAGCCAAAAGTAACTAAAGGTAACTTTGAGGTAACCCTTGCTGTGTAAGGCTTTGAGTACTGTTAGTTACCTAGTTACCTAATATATATATATATATAAGAATATAAGAACTATATATATAATCCGTAGATAAGAACAGACTCTATAGCGTACTACAAAGACCCACTAAACTACGAGTAAAATATATGCAAAACAATATACCCGTTTCTGGGTAGGGGGAGTGAGCGAGGTAACGCTAAAAAAAGGTAACCGGGAAGGGGTAACCCCTTACTAGGCTTATGTTTCACTGCGTTACCCCTACCGTTACCCCAAGGTAACCCGTTTTTGAAACGTATGCTAGGTAAGGCTTTCAAAACTCCGGTTACCTCGATTTCAAACTTTTGGAAGACACGTTCGCATTCTACGAACATTCGTCTATGTTCTTAATTAAATGCAAATTATGTAATACAATAAAAATTGCTTGTAACATAGACAAAACTGCATAGTAGATTATCTGAAGACCGATCGGGTTTTGCCAGTCACAAAGACCCACCACAGACAAACATCGTCACAGATGCCTCTAGAATCGCTTGTAACGCGCCTTAAACTTTCGCAGGTAAACTAGGCTAGATATTTGCTGTAGGTCATTTTCAAAGCGTTCATAGCATTTTCAGCTAAATTCGTCAACGCGCTATAGCATGAGTTGTGTCAATTGTCAAACAATTCGTTTGAAGTAACTTTAGAATCTGCTGTTGACAAGACCCACTAATTGAGGCATTATATTAATAACCACAAAAAACAGATTCTTTCGAGTAGAATCACCAAATTAAATATTTTAAGTTTGCCAAAGATCAGTAGATCTGAGGCGAAAAACTCCTAAGAAGTGTTTTTTGTGGTTATTAAACGGTCTTCTTAGGAGTTTTTTCAATGTCTGTAATTACGCATGTTTGGAATAATCAAGAAATTTCGTTTGCTGGCGAAGGATTAACTTTAAGCGGGCGTGAAATACCACAAGGTTTTGTAAATGCTACAGCAATGTGTAAGGCTAATGGGCGCGAATGGTTCACTTTTGCAAGATCTGATAGGTTTACCAATTTTCTTAAAGTTTTCACTACGTCACCGCAATATTGCGGTGAGGTACCATTGATTTTAATCACCGACGGATTGAACGAAAATCGCGGGACGTGGGTGCATCGAAGAATTGCGATCAACCTTGCTCAATGGATCTCACCAGAATTTGATTTCTGGGTGTCAGGCAAGATCGAGGAACTTCTTGCCACAGGACAAACGACAATAACCGATGAAGATGTGCAATCAGAGGTTATTCCTATTGAGTTGCCAGTAACCGAAGAATTAGCGGCTATGCGCCTTCTGTTAGAGGCTAAGAAGCGTAAAGAGTGGAGAATGGTGAATCGTCTTGAGCAGTTGCTTAGTATGCCAATCACACAAGAGTACGTCAATGAAACCGCTGTGCGTTCAAATTGTTTCAATCAATTGTCACAAGCTGAATTAAACGGATGTTCAGCGGTTTTGAAAACTTTTGAGCTAACGTTTGATCCAGCCGATTATGTAATTACCGTAGACGTTCTTAAAATCTTCAGTTTTCACGGTTGTCAATCTCCAATTGTTAGCGCTAAATATTTTCATCGTGTTTTTCAAAGTTTTTTGAAATTGCAATCACTTGAAGATTACGATCGTTATATGAGTGTTAAACGACACCAAACAAACGCTAACGGTAAATCTAAGCAAGCGTATATTAGTAACAAACAAGAAAAAGTGCCTGTAATTTGGGGATTGCGATACAGATCCTAAAGTAACTTTACTCACCACAAAGACCCACCAAAATCGATCGCGTCTCTCAAGATTCGATCGGTTTTTCTATTGACACCTTTGAACAGTTACGCTAAATTAAAGAAGTCAACACGAGAGACCCACCAAACATCATGTATACGTTTTCTTTTTTCTCTGTTATCGATTTACATTATGCAGCTAACTTTCTAGGTTTGTCTGCTGCAAGTGATATGAACACGGCAGACTGTTTATTGTTTGTCGAAGGTGATATGTATCGCGATAGCCTTTCGCGAGAACTCGATCGAAAGCGGATTCAGTATGGTGTGTCTTTTTCCCAAGATGAGCAGCAAAGTTTGTTTAGCTCTTTAGAAGTAATTCCAAAGACTACGAATGCGGTTCACATTCTCCCTGAAAGTCTTGATGTCGTTTTTAAAGCGTTGATTGATACCTTTATTACTGAGCGATGTAAGCTAACCGGAAGTGTTGACAGTACCATCGATTACACACGATTAGTTGTTCATTTACGGAGTTATTTGGCATCTCTTTTTTCTGAAGTGCCTTACAACGGAAGTCAGTTAATGGAAATGTTTTTCGAACTTTACATTAACCGATTGAAAAAAGAGAATCGAGGATTAGCGATAGACATTTTAGTTGAATCTGCAAAAACAAGCGATTATTTTTATGGTGTTGAGTTGAAATAACGCTTAACATCTGCCTAAAGTAACTTTAGAAAAACCGATCGCGTCTCTCAAAATTCGATCGGTTTTTCTATTGACATCTTCGAACAATCGCGTTATATTAAAGAAGTCAATCAATTAAAGGTAAATGTAATGTATTCACAAATCATCATCAAGAATAACGGTCTTCTTTCTGGAAATTACACTAAAACTGAAGACTTCGTAGAGTTTGCGGCACAACAACACCCACCATTGTTAGAAACGTTTCTTAATGATGATAATATCCAAGAAATGACCGTTGTTTCTACAAGTGTAGGTTTTGTTACAACTTACACCAAAGTTTACGCTGAACGTTAAAGTTACTTTAGAAAAACCGATCGCGTCTGCCAAAAGTCGATCGGTTTTTCTATTGACAACTTTGAACGATCGCGTTATATTAGAGAAGTCAACACGAGAGACCCACCAAATGAAAAATCTACCAGTACTTCATCAAAAGTTGTACAAACTAATCATAGAGTTTGATTCACTTGTTACAGAAGACGATCGCTTACGTCGTTCGTTAGACGGTGATGCAATCAAAGTTTACGAAGCGATACAAGCGTGTTTGATAGCCATTCGAGAAAACGAAAAGAGACAATCAAAATGAAATTTGTAGTAAATTATTGCTCAAAATCTTACTATGAGGCAACGAACGAAGATCACAAGAACAGAAACTTTGATACGTTTTCTGAAGCGATCGCATTTGCATTTGCTCAAACTCATGAGGATTGGTTGCCTTCTATTCAACTTGTGAATGAGTCCAAAGTTGTTCTAACGTTAAAGTATTCGTGTCAGAATTGGATTGCTGCAATTTAAAGATTTAGCAAGTAAAGTAACTTTAGAAAAGCCGATCGCGTCTGCCAAAAGTCGATCGGTTTTTCTATTGACAGTTTTGAACACTCGCGTTATATTAAAGGAGTCAAGCAATCGGAGCTAAACCAGATGTCACTCACAACCGCTCAATCTCTCGCATTCGAAACACTCAAAGCAGAGTATGCAACTGGTGACGAGTTTTCTACTACGTTTGATCCTACAAGCGGTCATCAGGTTTCTAAAGCGACAATGCGGGCGTTAGAATTGAAAGGTTTGCTGAAGTTGATTCGAGTTGATACGATCCCCTATACCGTTCGTGGTCAGTACGGCAAGGGCATCAGACATACAAAATATTCTGTAGAAGCTGTTTATACATTTGCGTAGACTTAGCCTCTGGATTGAACGCAACATTTAATAAACTTTAGGAGATTTAATTATGCCAGAAATAAAGCCGTATCGCTGGGTTTGCATCGCTCAAATTTTTACAAGCGACGGAAGACTAACCTCACGAATGGTTGTGACGGAAGAAGAATTTTATATAAACGCGATCCAATTAGCCGTTTCGCTTCTCATGAAAGACTTTCCTTTAGGATCAAAAAGACCCACAAATCAGGTACAGTTTGCTGGAATAATTCAATCCAGCGACGGAGAAACGATCGCAAAATCTCATTCTGAAATGATACGATATTTAGCTAATGCTATTAATGTGAAGGAATATTAAGATTATGGCAGTAAGAAAACAAACGTGTTATGAAGCTTATCAGCGTGGATTACGATCGCTCTCTGACGATTGGGAGTCACAGGGAAGGTTACACCACTTAGATTGTGATTGCCCAAGCTGTAAAGCATCAAATCAGTGGTATTCGGTGAATGTTTGGCAAAAGATACGATCGTAGTTTCAGTTTGTCTTAGATTTGTCTTAGACCGGATAATCTTGCGAATCGTGGTATAATCTCACTGAGTCTCACGCAAAACATAGATTAAGCCCTGGGTGAATTGCCAAACACGCAATTCACCCATTTTTGTATTCGTTTACTAGCCAGCATTTCAGCGATCGATTTCAAATACTGGACTAATTCTGGACTGTCTCATCACAAGACACACTATAAGTCTCGTATAAGACACTTAAGACTCTCTCACCTTAAATAATCTACGGTTGACAAATACACACAAACTTGCTAAATTAAAAGATAACGGATTAAAATTTCAAGTCTAAAGTAACTTTAGGAATTAAGAAAAATGCAGACGATCGATCGGGCAAAAAGTTTTTACGAGTTGTTGGAAGGTGGATACAGCGTTAAAGATATTGCTGATTCACAATCGCTTTCGCGTCAAACGGTATATCAAATTTTAAGGCGTAAGTATACTTCTGAGCAAATCAACTCTGTGATTGCTGGCTACAAACATCGCCAAGAATTAGGGATTCTTTCGCAGGTTGATCCTGAAAAAACCCTTTCTCAGAATGCCCGTGATTTAGGGTTAGCTAAGAGTTCTTTATATGAGCTTTTAGGGCGGCATAATGCCTTGCTAGAAACAAAGACCAACAATCTAACATTAGTGCGAAAGAAGGAGGAATTAGAATCGAAGTCGTTTAATTGTTGGACAATTCTTGAAGTATTAGGTTATCGAGGATCGGACGGTTCGATCAGTCCTAATGCCCGATCGGGTGTATTGGTCGGGAATGCGCTTTGCGGGAAGTGTGGGGAAGTGAAACAGGTTTCGTTAGCGAATGTCGTCAGCGGTAAATCCCGGATGTGTCAAACCTGCGGATTTAAGCATCGAAAAAAGAAGTCTAAACGCTTGACAATCTCAAACGACTGAGATATCTTAAAGATAACAAACAAGTTATCTAAGGTTTTCGAGATGTCACATGTAACTTCTTTTCATTCGATCGCGTGTGGTGATGTATTTCGATTTGTTGGCTCTGACGTTCAGAACAAAAAGTTAATGGGATATAATTACATTGATTTGGAATCTCAGCGGCAGTATAAGTTAAATCGTGGTGAGTCTCCAAAAGTCGAAGTCATTTCGATTGTCAACACTCCGATCCCGGAAGACGCACCTTTAAGTATTGCCAAACGATCGAAAACAATTGACGGACGATCGATCGATTAATTCCTTTTAAGTTTGACTTGACATTTGCCTCCAATTGCACTAGCGGTTGGGGGTTTTCTTTTGAAATTCTAAAGTAACTTTAGTTCGTAAGGTCGAACAAAATTAACTGTAATTTGTATTGACATTCTTGAACAGTGTTGATATATTAGAAATGTGAACGAAAGAGGTTCACCGCTTCCCCGGCGTAAAGGGCGGATACCGGATCACCCGTTGCCGGAATATAAAACAAGGGTTTTCGGTTACGTCGTTCGTTGTTCGTTGTTCACTTTATCCATTTTGTACTAGTTTTTAAGGAGTTTTAATCATGGCTTCATTCAAGTTTTTCCTTGCTGAGTTGGCTTTTGTTGCTGCTGAAGATTTCATCCAGGAATCTGCGGAAGAGTGGGGCGATATCTGGGAAAGATTCGATGCCATTTCGGAGCGGGTTGACGCTTATTAAGTGGGTCTTTCGGGGATCGTTACTTGATCCCCGACGATTTATAAAGTAACTTTAGTTCTTAAGGTCGAACGTAATTCTCAAAATTAATACTTGACACTCCTGAACGTTCTTGTTATATTAAAGGAGTCAAGCAATCTTATTCACTCACTCAGGAGTTCACTGTCATGTCCCACTTAACCGCTTCTCAAATCGCTCTCGCTCCTCAGTTCGCTGGAATTCTCAACGAATCGGTTGAATGGACGATCGAGAACGTGGTCGATAACGGCTTCTCCGGTTTCTTAGCAGAGACCGACGAATACGATTTTACTCTAGAGGAACTAGAGGCAATTGTAACTAAGGCTGACGCTGATTCAGCCGATACTCAGGCTTTCATCGATTCGATCGTTCTCTAGACGTGCTAGCGGGTTGGCTGTAGGATCGGTTCGATTCCGATCCCCGCTTTTCTCCTTAATGGAGACAAACAAACAAGTAATTTCAGGAGTTTTCATCATGGTTTACGCTTCTTTTTTCTTCGCTCTAACCGCTAAAGTTCGTTATTTTGCGCCTCGCGTCGCTGGTTTTTGGTTGTGGTTTGTTGTGGTTTTTGGATTGGTTGCGATCGGTTTAGGATTACGGGCGTTTGAATCCGGCAAGGTATTCCGGGATCAGTTTGAATCTGGCTACAATTCCTTAAACGGGGAATTCTGCCCACTGACTTGTGGGATCGCTTGCGAGATCGAATGTGTTTCGATCCCGGAACAGACCCACGAATTAGAAACGAACGAAGAAATCTACGGGGAACAAACCAACTTCGAACCGATTGAAGGAGATCTTTATCTTGTGGAATTCTGCGATTTGGGCGAATGGTGGATCGGTTCTAACAAGCGTCCTTACAAATCTCTGCGGCACTTAAAAGCCGCATACGCGAACGCTACCAAGATGCATAGACAGGAACTAGCAGTAGTTTAGAAACCACTGGTCAAAGTCAATGACTAAAGTTACTTTAGTCATTGACACTCTAGAACAAATTGGATATATTAAAGAAGTCAAGCAAACACTCACAGGTAACGATTATGGCAAGCTTCAAAACTTTAACAACCCGTCGATCCTCTAATGCTGTTGACGTTAATGACACGATTGTACTTTCAAACAATCGTGAAAAGCGCGAAAATAAAGAGCAATTAAAAGCGCAAATTCTAAAAGCTGGCGAAGTGATCCAAGAATTGCGGGGATATTATGATCCCGAATCTGGGAAGATTGCCATCATTAGCGGTCGGGGGCGTAGAGAGTGCGTTTTAGAATTGATTGCGGAAGGACACACAATTAATCCTAAACTACCGATCAAGTGCTACGCTACACCTATTACGCCTGAAGACTACGCTAAATTATTAGTGTTAGAAGTTACTGACAATGACGGTGAACCGATGAAGCCGTTTGAAATTGGTAAAATTGCCAAAGAATTAATTGACAAACACGGTTACACTCAAGATCAAGCTGCATTAGAATTAGGTCGTACTGCTGCAAGAATCGGTCAGTTAATTTCGATTTATTCTCAACCCGAATCTATACAGAAGTCCGTTGAAAACGATGAAATTTCTATTACACTTGCTGCTGAAATTGTCCAAAAACACGGGGATCATGCTGCTGAAATGATTGAAACTGCGATCGTAGAGGCTAAACAATCCGGCAAAAAGAAAGCTACTGAGAAGCACGTTAAAGCGGTGAAAGAGCGTTCTGAATCGGCTAAAACGATCGCAACCGATACCGCTCCGAAGCCTCCATCCAAAGCTAAGATCCTTGAAGATCTTTGTAAGCAGTTGCTAGAATCAGTTGACTATTCTACAGAAGACGAATCAGAAAAAACGATCGCCGTTTCGATCGAACTGCTTAACGAAATCTCAGCACTTCTGAACTAAAGTTACTTTAGAATTCATCGCTTGACAAGACGCACTAATCATGCGTCTTTTCTTTTGAATTAAAGTTACTTTAGTGCTTGACATAACTGAACGCCCACGCTATATTATAGAAGTCACAAGAAATTTAAGGTAAGTCAGATGAGCGGATTTTCTAATATTTCTTTTTCGCCCGTTGAATACGTCCCTTGTGTTGAGGCGTTGAATCGATTTAAGTATTTGTCAGAGTTTCCACGTAAGGTATACATTCGTGAGTCTGTTGTCTTGTCTCAAACGGAACTACAAGAGTATGAAATGGCTCTCACCGTTCCCGAAGATGCGAATAATTTTTACATTCGAATCTTTGATCCTTTGAAAATCTATCGTTTTGAGGGACAGGAATATTTATTAAATGGCAATTCGCGAATTTATACAATTGCCGATTTGAAGGCAAAAGATCGCGATGATTTAATCTACGCTCCGATCCCGGTTGTCTATGTCGAATCGGATCAACCGCTGACAGATGAGCAGATCATTAGAATTCAATCTGATTCAAATGACACAACTCGCAAGCATCGAGCGATCGACAAAATTCGAATGATTCAAACTTTCATTCAGCGATCGATCGATGCTGGCATTCCTGAGAAAGACGCACGAAAAACAGCATCAAAATATTACGGTGTGTCTTCTCAAATGTTATCTGTTGCTAAATCGTTTGCCAAGATTGATGATTCGGTAGTTTTAGAACTACTTGACAATGAGCAAATTACTACTGATGCAATGACGCTGGTGTTGCAAGCGGCAAAAGAACACAATTTGACATTGTTTTATATCCTTTCGCAGATTGCAAGCGGGACACCGATCGAAGATATGTATTTTAAATCTTCGATGGTCAAAAGATGGCGCGAACGTTACGAAGCTGGATTGCAATCTAGACTAGCTGAAGTTCGAAAAGAGTCAGAGCCGAAAAACGATGGTGTGATTCGCTTGACCGAAAAGATTGAATCCTCACCAGAGACAAACGAGCCGACAGCAATCGATCCTGTGAAGGTTGCTGCTGCTAGCGCTTCTGTCCAGTCTGATCTTACATCGATCGAATTCTCACCCGAACGAGTGAGAGTACTTGGATCGATTCTAGCGACGCTTGGAACTGCGATCGATGCTGAAGAATCGAAAAGCTTGTTTACTGAGTTACACGCGCTTGTGACTCGCTATAGCGCTTCTAAATCGATCCCCGATGAAATGGTCATCAAACTTTCTGAAACGCTCTCACGAATGCAGTAAATCAATCAATCATATTTTTTCAAGAGATTCTAAAGTAACTTTAGAATCTTTTTTATTTTGATGCTTGACACCTTTGAACAATCAGGTTATATTAAAGAAGTCAAGAGCAAACACAGGAGTTTTTCAAATGTATTCACAATTTTTTTATCCTATTTCACACGAAGACGCACTTAAATTAGAATTTGGTAGTTTGTGGTATACGCTTTTAGAATTAGACGGTGTTTTATATAAAGGTGGTGCTTCATCAACAAATATTAACTATGATTTTCCGATTGAACATGGATGTGTTGTATTATTTCATTCTGATGAATTCAAAATTCCTTCATTTATGCCTAAAAAATCAGAAAAATATAATACGTACATTACCACTTCTGATTTCCTAACAAAACAAAAGTTTATTATTAAACGTCACACTTGACACTTTTGAACAATCAGGTTATATTAAAGAAGTCAAGAGCAAACACAGGAGACACACATGAACGATTGGAATCGCCAAACGGGAATCGCTATCGAATCGGGTGCAAGTGTTCAATCGATTTTAGATGCCGCTAATCTAAATTGGGAAGTTGAGGTTAGTCCTGAGCGTTACGGACATTTTGGGGAGTATACTTCTCCTGATTCGTTTGTGGCATTCCGTTCTGACAATGGCATGAAACTATCGAATTACGGCGCAAGTCGAAAGCCGTTACAGAATCGGGAAGTGATCGGGATGTTTTCTGATTTTCTTAACAAAGCGGGGTTAGAAATTGATACAGTTGGAACATTCGCGAACGGTCGGGAACTTTGGGCATCTGTCGATCTTCCGACTCAATACGATATTGATGTTCGCAAAGTTGGTGATATCACGAAGGCAAAATTGATGCTGATTGAAAGCCACGCTTTGAATAAAGGTTTGCAAATTATGGTTTACTACGATCGTTTGGCTTGTACAAACGGTATGACTCAAAAGCTTTCAACGCAGGCGGGTGTTATTGCTCACACTGGCAAGATTTCCTCTCAAACGGTTTCAGCGGTTCTAGAAAACGCTTTGAAATCTGTGAAGCTGAAAGGTTCGCTTTATGAGCAGTTCGCTCAAAAAACAATGTCAGTTGAGGAAGCAACATTGCAATTGATTTCAGCGTTTGGTGATGTCGATAAACCTTTAGACGATCAACCGTCTGAAGTGGTTAAAACTGCGCTTCGATTGTTCCAAGGTGATGCAAAAGGAGGCGATACTCTAGCGGCATACAACACCGCTTATGGTTTGCTTCAATCTGTCACTGAGTACTTTAATCACCACACTCGTTCTCAAACTCTTGAGAATCGTTTTGCGTCAGTTGTGAGCGGTGATTATGCTAAGTCTATGGCAAAGTTTGAAAAACAGTTAGTTCGCGCTTATCTGTAGTCTGTCTGGTGTGTCTTTCTCCGATCAAGAAAGACACACCTAAAGTAACTTTAGGAAAAACTAATGAATGATTTGATTGAAGATGTAGAACAATTGACAGACTTTCTATATTTGCGAACGCGATTTGTAGAGTATAACCATTACACAACGCTCTATGAAAAGTCTATTGCTTTACAGAATAGCTTGTATGCAATTCGGTTCGAGCTG
Source organism: Chroococcidiopsis sp. (assembly GCF_051657925.1). Lineage (NCBI taxonomy): Bacteria > Bacillati > Cyanobacteriota > Cyanophyceae > Chroococcidiopsidales > Chroococcidiopsidaceae > Chroococcidiopsis > Chroococcidiopsis sp. The sequence continues at coordinate 17,356 of NZ_JBOFLP010000263.1, read as the reverse complement.
AAGTGCAGAGAAAAGAACCGCAAAATGTAGAAGGAGAATCGGAAATGGATTTCAAAGTTTTAATTGAACGAATTCATGAGCAAAACGGGTATTGTGGGTTAACACACGATCAATACGCATTCATCCCTGCTTACATGTTTCCAGACGGATTGCAAAATGATTTTTATGACTGCCTTGAACAGTTTGAATTTCCGTTGTATTGGCGAGTAAATCATCACAATGACGGAGATTTAGAACTTCAGTTTTTGAACGGTTCTACAGGTCACGAATCTTATTGCATAAAGAGTTTGATTGAATTTGGCTTGATGTCCGATCGAAATGATTTTGTTTATCTCTGCGCTGGAAGTGCGAAGTACAAATGTTTGGCAGTCCGTACAATTGTTTTGCAAGCGCTAGTTACTGATTTGGTTAAGACGTTGCAACTTAGGAGTTGACATCTTTGAACGATTGGGTTACATTAAAGAAGTTAAGAACAAAGGAGACACACCAAATGAATGATGGTGAATTGACAGTATTAAAAGACGGAACTTATCAAATCGAAACGCGCCAAGGTAAAGTAGTGCTAGGTTCTGTAGATGCGGTTAGAATTGCGTGTGAACTTCTTAAAACCGCTCATGCAAAAGCACAAATTGGCGGCAAAAATTACGACAAACTTAAAGTAATTATTGATGAAGAGTTTTAGATTGTAAAGTAACTTTAGAGATAAATCAAATGAGAATTACTGAAATGGGTGATGGGTTGAATCTAACCCCTATTAAAGTGCGAACGTTTGATATAAAACAGCACTTGACTTTCGAATATATGTCTCTTGATTTGTTGGCTACAAAACTTATTTTGTCAGGAGTTCGGAGATATGAAATGTTAAAAAGTTCCGGTTATCAAGCTGATGTTTACATTCAATATATTTATCTGGAGTGATAAATCATGTTCTGGTTTTTATCTCGAAGTCAAAAGAAAGCAGACAGAAACGGGAATCCACGATCGATAAAGCGATCAATCATTGCACTAATTCTTCTCACGATATCGGTTTGGCGGTTGGATGAGTGTCGAAAGGACTTTCAAAAGAATCAAACAACATATCTCAGGCAATCGATCGTTAGATTGATGTTAAATTGAATACAAAAGAAAAGCCCTACTGATTCACGTTTCAGTAGGGCTTTTTTGATAGGGAGTTTCACAAAATGAAATCAGACGTTAAGCGATGGAGACAAACAAATTAAGCGTCTTCGAGACCTAGATCGATCGAGCTTCCGCCATCAACGCCCGTACCTTCGGGAGACGGTTCAACGACGATCGGCACTTCAGGATCGGGAAGCGTAGGAGGCAATTCAACAGGCGTAGGAAGCGGCTCAGGTTGAGGAGTCGGTTCGGTTGGGACTGGAGTCGGTTCAACAGGACTTTCGAGCGTTGGAACCATTCCCGCTACAGCGTCTTTGACTTTGCCACCCATTGCATTGACACTTTCGATGATTGCATCGAAATCTGCGGAAGGATTGCCTTTAGCCGCTTCGATTGCAGCAGCAATTTCAGCAGATTCACTAGAAACAGTTTCCATGATTGCCAGTCCTGACGACTCAAGAGCAGACATCACATCGCTAAGCTTAGCCATTAATTTAACCTCAGTTTGTTGTAATTGAATTTGAAGTTGCTCGATCGTGGCAACTAAATCATTTAATCCCTGATCACTGTCTGATCCCGCTAGTTGGGCAAAGACCCACTCAGCGAACATCTCTTTAAGCAATTCAGTGTTTGGATTCATGATTTAAAGGGGTTACAGAACGATCGATCGGCTCATCGTCTAAGCCCGTAGCATACTAATTCACTCTTTCTTTATATTAAGTTGTTCTAAACAATCATTCAATCCGCAATTTATATACACAAGAAAAACCACAGGAAGACTCACTCAGATCTTCCTGTGGTTAGAGTATTTTGGTTAGCTGCAATTAATCTAACACAATTTTTTCTCTAAGTCTATTTGACAATTTCGAACGTTATTTGTTATAACAGAGAAACAAACAAGTAATTTTAGGACAATTAAATGCAACTTGACTTGAAGCATCGGACATTTGAAACTAAGCGGGCATTCGATTCTCTAAAGTGGGTCTTAGAACACTGTAAGCTTCAGTCTGATAATCATCTCCACTTTTGCGGCAAAATTCCCCCTTATATGATGAGCAATCTTGCTCTATTGCTGACTCTGGGATACAAAGCAGATTCAGTTGATCCGGTTCTTAAGATGGAGTGGGAGACAGAAGAAAAGACCCACTTTGTTACAATTAGATTTACCATTCCTAATTGTGTTTCTGAGTTTCGGCAATATATCTATTGCGATTGGTATATCAAGCCGAAAGAAGAATCGCTAGCAGCATAAGAAAAAGCCCCTGAGAATCAATCGACTCTCAGGGGCTTTTTCTAAAGTAACTTTAGAGTTATCGTCTTACCAGTCCTCCATCTTTTGGATTATCACCTGTTAATTCATTGATTAATTGTTTGAGCTGTTTAATTGTGGCTTCTGCGGTTTGATGTGCCAAACGATCGTCTTTAGATCTTCGTTCAAGTTCCTTAACGGTTCGATAAAGATCTGCTCTGTCATACGTTGCTTGATCAAGATCTCGTTTCATTTGGCAGAAATCTTTGATGAACTTATCAACAGCGATTTTACGCTTTTCTTCTGCTGCTAAAAGAAAATCACAAAGTGCGTCTTCATTTTTCATTGCTTCCACAAACAAATTGTGCATTTCAACAAATCGTTTATGCAATTTGTTGCCATCTTCCCAGAGTTGTTTGTTGTCTCTGCAAACTGCTGCATATTTCTTTTGCAATTCTTGATGTTCTTTCAGTACGTCTTTGATAGACTGGCTATCGTTCAACGTTAGTCCCGATTTAACATCAAGCGCTTTTAATAGTTTGTTGATAAACAAACCGCTTCGATTGAGATTAAGATGCGCTTGATCGATCGTTGATTCTAGCACCGAAGTATCAGCACCAGCAATTACTTTCACCGTTTCAACTACTTTAGTCTCAACTTGAGTCCCGATTGAACCAAACTTAGACGCTAATAGATTGAACGCTTCGGTGATGAAGATCGATCGAACTTGTTGATCGATCGCTTCTAACATCGTTGCCAGTTCAATCGATTTGTTTGTGACTTCGGTTTTAGTTTGAGCTAGTGCTGAGTTGAGTTGTTCAGTAGTTGGAACGACTGAAGTTAAAGAGACTTCACCTCTTCTCAACTTTGGGAGAACATCCTCAAAAACCCATTTCTGAAACTTTTTTGCAGCTATAGATTTCGAACGAAATATTAAAGCGTATAATCCCGGTTCTGTAACGAAATAAGCCGATCGCCCTTCTGAGATGGTAAATTCTCTAGCGTAATCTATTGCATGAAGTTTAATTGCTTCTGTGGGGTTAGAGAATTCCAAGATTCTACAAACATGAGTTCCACGAAACCATGCTGTTTCGGTTTCATCGAAAATAATCTCCACTTCATTGTCGCCAAAATCAAAAACTTTTAAGCCTGACATATTTCTATCCTAGAAAAATCTACTATGTCTATCATAGGATTTTCTAGTATGAGATACAATGAGTATTTATTACTATTTCAAAACTTCGATTGATTTTCTCAACTCCAGTCCAGAGACCCACAGAACAGCTTGAAACGTTTACGACATCTTAGACGACGCAATCGATCGAGACGACGCTTAGACAGCGCAAAAATCCGCCGATCGTTCGATCTATATTTGGCGGAATGCCTGGTTTTTAGGGTTTTTTGGCAAAAACTGCTATCCTAAATACCGTTTGAAACTAAGGTTTTCAAGCTACTGTAAAATAAGCGAATGCGACAATTTATTTTATTGTCTGTTTGTAGCATTCTGCAAATTTGTTAACGATTTAAGGCTATGAGACAAAATACATAGTTATAGACTTTCGCTAGCATATAAAAATAGTGCTATATTAATAAAGTACAAACATATAGACTCTAAATTTATGAACGTTCCAAAAGACATTAATCCGCATAACTTCAAGTTTCAGCCCCGAAAAACTCGTAAGCTTTTCGAGGAATATTTGGGGCGATCGGTTACTGATCCGACTTATCACAAGTGGGTGAATGACATCGATCGGTTATTCCCCGGCAAAAAACGGCACACGATCGAACATGTAAAGTTACTTTGTGCTGCTGCTGCAATCCGAAAAGATGAACTTAGTAAAGGAATGGTGCTTCAAGCATGTCGATTAAATAAAACAACGATTTTGGGATGCGCCAAACAAATTACAAATTCTCAGTTGTTCAGTTTGGCGTTACAGATTTTGAATCGCAGAAATGAAACTGAAGGTTTGTATTTAGGGAAAGATTTTCCGTTTTATTTTGAGACGATGGATGAAGTCAAGACACACGTAAATTCTTTTTATCGTTGGTCTCAGTTGCACCCGGAACTACCAGCATTCGATCGAAAACGTGAATATACTCAAGATGAATTTAATCAGTGGAGGGAATTTATCTTAAATAAACCGGGACGAAATTTGTTCAAAAAGGTTGAAAGCAAGTGAGACTCAATGTTACACAAATGGTTAACGTATACTATTTTTGTATCCTCCGTTGATGTTACAAAAATAGTATAGTAATTTTAGTTGCCACATTGTCGAAGATGATCTAGAATGAATTCATTGAACAGGAGACACACAAATGAAAATTGCTGATTTACGGAATGCTCTCAAGACGATCAAAGTTACCCACACGCAAGCGGATGTAGTGAACGCTTTGTACGCATTAGGACTTGATTTGGATGCCGTGACGATCGAGCATGTTACATCGATCGCTGATAAGATTAATGAGATGAAGTCTAAAGTAACTTTAGCGACTACTGACCAAAAACCTACAGGACTTGTTACATCTTATGATGCTGGTTCGATCGCCCGTCCAAACGTTGAAGATATCACGCCTCAAATGTCTTCTGAGTATGCAGAATTTTTAGAGTTTCGACGGATGAAGCAAGCGCAAGCGATGATCGATCAAGGAGTTGCTTATGAAGAAGCAATGACCGACACGATTCACGAACAAGCGCACACTCCTGAGAATCAAGCAAAGATCCTCAATTCAAAGATTCGCAGAATGCAAGTGATGAATTTGATCCACGGCAACGAAGCTTATCTTGAGTATCGCAGTCGAATTATGTACTAATGAAGACCCACAAAAAGGAGTTTCAAAAATGGCAGAAATTAACCCGGTTGTTATTGAAGAGTTACAACGAATGATTATTCTTCAAAACAAAGAACGACTAGATGTTTTAATGCGCCCTTCGTTTATGCCACATGCCCATATCTGCAACGTTCTTTCTCATTTGCTTTATCAGCAGTTACAGCAAAAAGCGTTATTTTACGGGCATGTGTTTTGCGATAATCTCGAAAGAAGCGAAATTATTCAACGGCAGATCACAAAGGAGAAAGCAGAGATCCCAGAATTGCTTAAGATGTTGATGCAACAGCGATCGAGATTATTAAAAGCTGGTGTGTGTTGACAATCTGAAAGACCCACGTTATATTAGGTTTGTTACGTAAAATCGAATAATATCCTGAGACACCTTCTAGTGGAGGTGTGCGATTAAAATTGAATAGCGTAACGCAGAGAACCCCTGGCTAAACTAGATAGCATCAGGGGTTTTTTGTATTTAAGGGTTGTTAAAGTAACTTTAATCTTCAGAAGATTCGTATTCACCTGAAAGAATTTTTTCTCTCATTTGTTCGATCGTGATTCCAAACTTGTCAGCCATATACTGCAATCGTTCGTTAATTCTGGCTTCTCTTTCTTGAAGTTTGGCACACAAAAGGGACTGTGCCTGAACGGGGATCGAACGATCGTTTATTGCAGCATCAAGGGTTAGTAAATCGTTGTAGTAAACTCCGATCGAAGGGATCGAGAGTCGTCTATCTTTTTTAGGCATAGTTCCAAATTTGGGACAAAGTTAATACAAAATTGTGGCACATTCTAGCCACTCCTGATATAATAATAACTAGTAAAGTCACTTTAATTCAAGACACAGTATTTAGAGGGAGGTAGCAGGGTGGATGAAACGATCGGATATATTCAGCGTGAGATGCGGAATCGAGGTTATGAGGTTCCGGGTGATGAAATTGGCAACTGGTTAAAGCACTTTGGTGTTTATGCGGTTGATGATGTTGATTCAGACTTTTTGCTAATCGTTGAAAGTTTATCGCAGGGTTGGAAGGTTGCTTCTAGTGGGTCTTCTGCGTCTCAGAAAGACGCACAGATTAATGGTGAATCGGATGTAATGACTGTTGAGAAACTAGATGAAGTTTCTAAGGCGGTCATTGCAGAAGATTCTGAGTTATCGCAAACGATCGAAGGATTGGTTAACAGTATCTCTGCTTTTCAGGTTGATGCGCTGATTAAAGATATTGATCAGATTGCGGCTAGTGCCCCACGAAAGTTTAATCCGGTTGCCATGCCAAACACTTCGATTGGTTTTCAATTACCGGAGCAACATAATCCTGTAGTTTGGGGTTTTGTTTGTGTTATTAGTTTCTTTGTATTATCTGCCATCTCAAACGGAATTCAACGCCATGACTACGAAACACACATTAAGCAACTACAAAACTCTCAAGTCGTCCCAACACCAAACCCACCTCAATTCGACACCATCGAATCACGCTAGTTTAGAGGTTGGCGGTTCTAAAGTAACTTTAGATCCAAATCAACTCACTCCAGACGAACGCTTTTTGCTTTATCAGCAGATGATTGACAATCAACGCCTGATGATGAGTCAGCAAAAGGTAGAGTATACCATTCGAATGGACCCTAATCTGTTTCATGGTTTGGTTTGTCTTTCGATGTTAGCGGGTGCGTTCTTTTTGTTAGTTCAGTCGGTACAAAATCCCCGGATTGAGTATCGTTCGCAGGTTCACCAGACACACATTAGACAGTACTAAGGAGTCTACATCATGCCTTTAATTTCAAGATCGGTAGCACAAGCGGGCGAAAATCTTCGGAATTTAACACTACGATCGGACGCTCAACACGATGTGAAACGATCAGGAGGTGTTACAACCGCTCAAGGCTTACGAGATATGAAAGGTCATATTTCGGAGCGAAGTGCAACGAATCTTTCGGCAACGAAAAAGCAAGCAACGGACGAAATGAAAAAAGCTCGAAAGCTTGAAGCGCAAGCGGATAAGCTGAATGAGTATGTCAGAGGTCAGCAATTGGTTATTCGGCAACAGCAACGAATTGCAGCTATTAACGTTCGTCATAGTGGATTTTTGATGCAAGCTGACGTTCAACAGATGCAACTTTCAGCGCAGCATTCGATGAACGTCGATAGATATGGATTGCAAACGGAGGTTATTCAGGGAGGATCGAACGCTTATCACAACGAAATGCAAGATAATTCCCGTAACTTTCTTGCAATTCTCACAAAATAAGTTGACAGATTTGAATGATATTGATATATTGGAATTGTTCGAAAGGGCGATTCCAATTTTTCGTAAAGTAACTTTAGAGAAGACACACATGAAGCTTTCAACGTTCAAGAATTTCCATTACGGTAATCTGTTTATTTCGTCAGCATTAGCAGCAGGATTTTTTAGTAAGATCCCTGATCTGACGTTGCTATGCTGGTTTGTCTTTTTGCTTGGGATTATCGGGATTATTGGAGCGGTGATTATGGATATCGCTAGGATTAAAGCAGAAGACCCACAAAGCGACGCACCAAAATTATCGATGATGTTAGGAGCGTTAGGGGTTTTTCTTTGGATTGTGATCTTTGTAGTTGGTTTGTTTTCGTTCAATATCTAAAGTAACTTTAGTGGGAGATTTAAGCTAATGGTATTTCAATCCGATAGAGCAAAAGAGATCAGACGGCAACATTCGAATAATCTTACGGTGTTAGCTAGTACGTGTGTGCTGAGTGCAGTGATGACCTTTACGATGCTATCAGGACGATCGCAGTCGAATTCATTTAAGGGGATGAGTATTTTATTCAGTATGTTTGTGTCGGGCGCAGGTTTAGTTGTGGCAGAAAAATCAAAAAAGGTTGAAGCGTTTAATACTTCTGAAGATATTTTAGAATCAACCGCGCAGTCTTATGTATTGGGAACAGAAGCGACGATCCAAAAGATGTTAGCAGAGACAAACGCAAAAGAGCAACAGGCTTGGATTGTGGAATCTTTGCCAGAGTATAAGCAAGCAAGATACGTTCAAGAGTATCAACTTCAGGGGTTAGTGATGCCGTTGCAAGATCGATCGTTGCCACAGGTTGCACAGGCTGGACAGATTCAGTCAACTATTGAGGTTCGTCCCCAGTTGCCTACATTTAACGCTAAGACCGCTCAGATGGTGGATACTAGCTGGATGGGTCATGCATTCTTTTTTGATTCTGGTGTTGTTACGGGAAACAAAGGATCAGGTAAATCTCAGTTACTTGCATTAATTGCAGCGAATATTTTGGCAATCGCCCCCGATGTTGACTTAAAGATTCACAATCTTCATTATGATCCCACTGAATTTAAGTGGTTCCCGAATATGCCTGATGATGTAGAACGATCGTTCTTTATCAAAAATGCTGACGAAATGTATCAGGATATTCTAAACGTAGAAGCGGAAATGAACCGTAGAGTAGATGAAGAAGATTTTAACGGTAGACCAGTGTTCCGAATTTGTGACGAGTTCCAAGCAATGGGGGCAAGACTTGGTAAGGATCGTTTAGAAACCTACGTAAAGGCGATTATTCAAATTAAAAACCAAGGGAGGAAAGCGGCAAGAAAAATTGATGGTAAAAATACTGGAATGAATGTGATTGTAGGAACTCACTCGATTAAGAAAGGACAAACCGGAATCGATGATAGTTTCTTTGATGGTATGGCAATCTTTTTAGGAAACGCTTCTACGCAAGCAAGTGCAGTTTATCCGGGTGATTTTGATATGAAAGACCTTAACAAGCAGATGGAAGCGGTTAAAGGAATTTTAATCGCAAATGGGTTGATGAACCCACAAGACCCACTTCAAGATCGGGCTAGACCTGCGATCATTAGAACAACTAATCTTTCGGTAGCAGTGCGTGTTTTACCTAGACCGGATCTTTCAGGAATTAATTATCAAGTGGTTGACAATTCTAGCAATCCTAAAGTAACTTTAGAGAAAGGTTCTGAAAAAGCGGTGAAAACTCAGGGTGACTGGTTAAAGGCGTTTGTTGATCACGCAAGACAAAACCGAAAGATGCCAACCGATAAAGAAGTTTTTGATTTCTTTCTCGCTAAAACGGGTAAGCATGTCCCTCCTGAGTTCATCGCAGATGTTAAAAAATTAATCGGGGAAGAATTAAGCTAATGGTTTGGGAAAATTCACACGATCCTAGATATCCTGCGAACTGGCAAGCGATATCAATCAGCGCTAAGCGTATGTGTCCGAAATGTTGCTACTGCCTTGAAGCGGATTCTAAAGAGACGCACCATGTTCGATATCGTGATAGACAAGGGTTGTTGTTGGATCGTGTGATCCCAGGTCAAGACATTTTCCCAGTTTGCGAAAGTTGCCATCGAAAATGTCACTCTAAGACAGTGTGGGAAGTGAATAAAGCTGACAACTCTAAAAACAAAAATCGTGCTAATTTAATCGCACGATTAAAAATAGGTTGGATGCTCTGTAAAATACCGCTGTTGACAAAATCCTAAAGTTACTTTAGGATTAAATAGTTACCGATTAGGAATTCATCATGAGTTATTCACAGTATGATTATATCGAGCGTCAGCGTAGAGCGAGCGATGCTTTACGAATGGCGAAAATGCATCAATTGCAAAACCAGTTAATGGACGATACCAACGCTGAGATTGACGCTAGGGAGATGGCAGAAATTTATCGTACAAACCCACAACGTTTTACGGAGATTATGAAACTTCGGGCAGAAATCGAGCAAGCGGGTATGGATGCGTATAGTGCTGAAATGAATGATGATGCGATCGATGCTGAAGTAGTTGAAACAAAACCGATCCAAAAGCGGTTACCGTTTGGTGGATTATTCGGTTAAACTATGTGTGTGTTTGTTTCTGGTCTAAGAGGATGCCCCTAGATTTCTAGGGGTTTTTTTGTGGGACATCAAAAAACACCAAAGTAACTTTAGATTTACGGTTGTAATTTCGAAAAGAGTTTGTTATATTGAATTTGTTGAAAGAAACGAATCCCACAAAGACCCACAAAAATTATCATGGCATTAGCACAATTAGATTTCAAAGCGGTACAATCTGAGGAAATGTTCTCAGGTGTTGAATATATTTCTGCACAAGATGCGGTAGAAACATTTCAAAGTTTACCGAAAAGTCTTTACATTCGTGGTGAAATCGATCAAGATTCAGTAGAAACTTATCTTACCGATTTAACGTTTCCGTTAACTGGCAATCGTGTTTCGATCCGGGTTGTAGATCCGATCGTTGTTTTCAAGTTAACAGACGCGCAGATTGTTGCATGGGGTTTAGGCGAAGATGTCAAACCTGATGTAATTTATATCCTGAATGGAAACAATCGCGTTAACGCTTTGAAGTCTGCTTTATCTTCGGAACAAAAAGGGGCTGAGTTTGCGCCTGTTCCTTACACGGTTTTGAACAACGAATTACTAAGTTTGGATCTTATTTATTTGCTCCAAACGAAGTACAACGATACGACAAAGCAGCATTCAAATGTTCAGAAGACGATCGCTGTAGCGAACATGTTGACTCGTTTCCACGAAGCGGGGATTTCTCCTGGTGATGCTCGAAAGCGAGTGATGAAGCTTTTGCCGTGGGAGATTTCCGACAGCGTTATTTCTCAGGCGAAGAAGTTTACGTTTATTGGTTTGTCTCCTGAGCAAATCGAAGAACGTGAGTTTATCTTTAAGTTTTACAATCTTGGTGTATTTAGTACCGATTCGGTGTTAACGCTGATCCAAACGGCAGAAGCTAACGATTGTTCTATTCCTTACGTTGTGGATAGCTTGCTGAAAGCGATCGGAGTCACACAAGAGAACGGCGATATCAAACCGATCGGTAAGCGACAGATCCAAAACTGGCGTAAGGACTTTGAAGCGAAGCTGAAAGCGGGTAAAATCGCGGAAGGTGATGACGCAACGGCAACGGATGAAACGGCTAAGAAGCCTAAGAAAGAACCAAAGACCTACACTCCTGAAGTGGTTCATTCGGCAGAAAGTAACATCCAATCAGCGATCGACACCTCTTCTGTGATTGTGGTTCGTCCTGAAGAATCGCCCGATGTTGGCACTCATTATCTACGATCGATCAAACAAATGGTTAAGATTTTGTTTGACGTGTCTGGAGTGGTTGATATCGAAAAAGCTCAAACGGTCTTCCAGGAATTGTCTAAAGTTACTTTAGAACTTTTGAACGATCAGGCTTTAATGAGTCGTTTGTCTCCTGAGTTGAAGGTGAAAGTGGGTGAGACTTCTAAGAAACTTGAAACTGAATTGTTTAAGATCTTGGAAGAGAAAGACAAACCGGGTGAATCTTCGGAAGAGTCTGCGGACGCTGAGACAGAAGACGAATTTATTGATGATGTCGATCAATCGATTGACGCGATCGATGAAGAAGAGGAAGAAGACGAAGACCTTGAAGACGAAGACCTTGAAGAGTATGAGGAGGAGGAAGTAGAAGCGTAAGGGATAGGAAGGAGAATAGTCGGTAAGTGCGTCTCTTTCTCAGTGGAGGAGGCGCTTTCTTAGTAGATAGGGAGTTCAAATCATGTTATGTTTTGTTCAAGACAAATACGTTAAGGAGTGGCTAATTCTAGCCAAATGGGACGGTAAGAAGTGGGTTGTATTGCCGGGTAGGATTCCGTATGAAATAGAAGACAGTCGCTTTCATAGCGCTCTTAAGCACACTTACAATGGATTTCGCTTTTATCCTGAGAGCGCAAGGCAAAAGCTAGAAAAAGCCAAACCGATTTATATATCGGATGAGACGATCGATAAAATCGAAGCGATGCTAGAGAAGTCTGCGCCTCTTGTGCCAAAAAGACTTGATACACGAGAGTTCTTTATGAGTCAAGTCTTACCCGAAGAAAGACTCACAAAGAAACAGCTAGAGGAGAAGCGGATCGCTGATTTGAAAGCGAAGCGCGATCGATTGCTTGCAGAACTAAGAGCGAGTAAAGTTACTTCAGATTGTTAACGCATAGGGAGATGAAGCAATGTCATTGAATGAAAATCAGATTAAGCTTAGGGTTGTATTAAACGAACACGGGATCGAACTTGACGATAATAAACTGATTGAGTTGTATAATGCTATCCAAAAGAAAAATGTGATCAGTGTGACTCCTGACAATTTTTCGGTTGCCATCCAGTCGATTCGGACACGAAGGAGCGCAGTAAAGTTATCTCAAAATGGGATCGCTAAGTTGCTAAACAAGTCTGAAACGACGATCGGAAGCTACGAAAAGAGCGGTTACCTGGATGCAACGGCAAGGGATATTCTAGAAATTTTAAGAGAGATGGAAAGACGAACCCTGTAAATTGATTGAAAGTTTCTGACAAAAGGCGTACAATTAATGTGCGTCTTTTTTCGATCTTGACAATCTAATAATTGTTGTGTAAGAATAAAATTGAGGTGATTTGATGAAAACCGTTTATCGTGCTAAAGTAAATCGGGACAAAAACCACAAAACGATCGTGGATGCGCTAGAATCTTCAGGGTACACCGTAATTGATTTGGCAATGGTCGGAGGCGGATGCCCTGATATTTTAGTTGGGATTCGATGTGATTCAGGACGACGCTTGAATATTCTAATCGAGATTAAACAGAACGTATCATCGAAAGTGCAACCGGATCAAGAGACTTTCCAAGCTGATTGGAACGGACAGCAAACTACAATCTACTCACCACAGGATGCAATCATCTTATGCAATCACTACAAAAAGAAGTGCTAAAGACCACCATCGAAGTATTCATCGAATGCGTTAAGCACGATCGTGCTAGTGTTCAGAAAAACTTTAACGATGTTACGATCGATATTAGTTATGACGGGCGAACTATTAAAGTAACTTTAGGAAGCGCGGGATACACAGTTAGAGAGATGGCGATTACAGCATCAAAACAAGAGTATGAGTTGTGTCGTTCTGAGCTAAAAATCTAGCTTTAAAAAAGTGGGTCTTTCCATCCAAGAAAGACCCACTTTTTTGTAATTCGGTTGGCATACCCCAAAATTCTTGCTATACTTGAGAAACAGTAATCAAGGTTTTGAAAATGGTTTCAGTTTTAGCGGATCGGGAATTTCAGTATTCGGCTTACGACGTTTCTAAGAGCGTTAAGATTCACGAATCAACGCTGAATACTTGGGTTAGAATGAACATGCTTGTAGAGGGATATCATTATAAAACTGTTCCTAGTCGATATGGAAAATTAAGACGCTTTAATTTGAAAGCAGTTAGTGATTATGTTGGCAGTCGAAAAGGTTCAAAACTGAATGATAGTATTTCGTTGAATGAGTTTGTGAGGCTTCCTGAGAAAGTCCTTAAGGATCTTCGATCGGATACAGGGCAAGTTACTGAATTGATGCGTGAAACGATGAAGAATATCGGAGTTGAACTTAATATGAACTGGGAACAAACCCGCATTTGGTTGGATAAACACTATCCGGGTTGGCGTGGTTACGAAGTGACATACAAAGATGGATCGAAAGGCTAAAGTTCTAAAGTAACTTTAGGTGCGTCTTTCTCAGGAGAGACGCACCTTTTTAATGGGAATCTAAAATGAAATCAGCACGTAAAGCATTCGACTTTTATCCAACAGAAACTTGGGCAAGCGAACTTTTAATTAATCGAATCGATATTCAAGGAAACCTTTTCGAATGTTGTTCGGGACAGCATCACATCACGAAAGTATTGCGGACTCTTCCGGGATCGACCATCAAGACAAACGACATCAACCCTGATTGTGAAGCTGATTACAATCTCGATTTAAGTTTGGCTGAGAATTGGAAGAAGTTCGATCGGTTTGACTGGGTTATTACCAACCCACCTTTTAAGGTTGCGTCTCCGATCGTTCAGTCATCTTACAAAAATGCTAAAGTTGGTGTGGCGATGTTGTTAAGATTATCTTTTTTAGAAGCTTGTGAAAACCGAAAAGAGTTTTTGATGAAACATCCGCCAACTAATCTGATTGTGTTGCCTCGAATGTCATTTACAGCCGATCGAAAGACTGACAGCGTAACCTGCGCTTGGATGATTTGGGATAAGCGCCAATTTTGGGATAGCGACGCGATTCAAATTTGCAGCAGAGATTAAAGGATGATTAAGATTTCTTTCGAGCGCTCTTAGACGGGCGCTTTTTTGCTGTCGTAGATTTTGCCCACTTCTTCAATGAACGTTGCTTTTTGGTTGGCGAAGATTTGTAGCTTCCGCCTTTTGCTTTGTATGCTTTTGCTAGCATCTGCGCTTTTGTTGCCGTCCATTGACCAGCTTTTCCGCCTTTGCTGGATGCTTTGATTTTCTTAAGAAGTTTAGCGCGTAGTTCCGGTTTGGTATAGTTTGACATAAAGTTACTTTACTTTTTAATGATTCGAACGCGATCGATTAGTCTATTTGAAACTGCCACAACTGCGCCTGTGTGTGTCTCGTAGATGAATGTGATTCGCCAAGTAATTTTAACGACTTTCCCGGCGATCGTTTTGCCATCTGCGTAGATGATTTCAATCTCTGAATCAGCGTAGTATAATCTCTCAAAAATTATTAGTAATCCTGAGAGGAAATCACTGATTAAAAGGTTGCCTCCAATTCCTAGAACTAATGCTACGATCGCACCAGCACCTAGAAATGCGCCAACATTAACGCCCCACACCGAAAACATCGTCACGATCCCTAAAGTGTAGATTGCGTATTTTCCTGTGTTGGTTAGGATTGGATAGAGAGTTTTTGCAAACTGTATGTCTTTTGGAGAAATTTCTTGATTGATATGGGATAATCGCCACGCTTCCCAGGCATTGAGAAAGGCAATCAAAAAAACACACGAAATCAGCACTAAATAACTCTTAAGCCCTACCAAAAGTAACCCGTGAACGTTTTCCCAATGAAGCCAACTAGGAAGCGCTACAAGAGCGTAAAACGCTAAGCCTCTACCCAGATTACGGATGTCGCTAGCAATTTCGACAAACCACGCTAACACTAAATTATTCGGTTGTAATTTCTCGAAACGATTCCCGATCTTTTTTGTCAGCACACGGATAAAGACAAACGCGCCAACACCCGCAAATATTTGGAGTACTAAAGTAACTTTATCAAAGCTTAAGAAATCCTGAAGTTGGAACATTATCGTTACGGGCACGTCATAATAGATCGTGAGTAATGGTAACGGTAGATGAAGCCTTTTTTAGTTGCAATTTCTCTGATTGTTTTTGCTACTGGCGTTAAAGTTCACGCTGAATTAGTGGCAATTCAAGTGAAGCCTGTCGTTACTAACGTGAGTCCCTAGTGTTTTGCTCTTGCGTGGTTCTTTGACCTTGGCGTTGCGCTTCTTTTTTGACGACGGCATCTTTAATTGGATCGTAAACGTTAAGTAGATTACGGGTACGATCCAATTCTTTTCTAAGATACTCCATATAAGCCTGTGGAGGCTTACCAAGATATTGTTTGTAATTGAAGTTGCGATTACTGATGCTTGCCTTACGGATCGAGTAATCAAGTGCAAATGAATTCAAGTTTGAAAAAACCATTGCGTCTAGTGTGTCCTCCCATTGATAGACGTGATTCGTCAAATCAGGAACAGCCGTTCCAGATGCGAAAAAATAAGCCGATCGTAATCGCCCAATACAAAAATTGATGGTGGTTTGGCTAGCTGGATTTTTCGGATCGAAGTCTTTTGCATTGCTGCAAGATGCTTGCATTGTTTTGTCAATTTCGATTAATTCAGCTTTGATTCTGATGTTATCTTGCTGAATTTTTCGTAGGTCTTCCAATGCTGAATAAGCATTACCATATTCACGAAATGCATTTTTTATGGTATAGATTACTCCGAAACAAAGTAGGAAAATAAAGACAAACTGGATGATTCTATGAGTCGTTTTTGAAATGCGCCCGCTTAAAATTTGTCGCATAATTAAACATCTCTATCGATACTGATCCCGTCTTTCTGAGCAATTCGCTTTAAGATTAAAGTGTTTGTAAAAATAGCATCTTCAATCTTTCTAACTCGTTCAGTAATCCCACCTTTGACAACTACCACATACATACAAACGCCGAATCCGATCGATGCTGATAAAAGATTATCAGCAACCACTTTCATGATAATCGTCCAGGGGTTGATGTCCCTGGGGATTTCAACCTGTGCCAATACCGGGAATGTGAACACAAAGAAGACACACTTGATTAACATTAGTCCTATTAAAATGTTTAGAGCGTTTCGAGCTTTCATTTTCTAAAGTTACTTTAGTGTGATAGGTTGACGAAGTAACATTTTCAATTTATCGTAAACAGGTTTTTCTTTGAAATCATAAGACAGTAATCCGAAGTTTAATTCAGGATTTCTTAAATCAATTTTTTCATCTACTAACTCATAGATGAAAACTTTTTGCAATCCGACTTTTACGTATTCCTTGATTAGCAGTTCTAACACTCGTGGCGTTTCGTAAACGCTTCGATGTCGTCCGTCTCCTGGGAAGTTGCCGATCGCGTTATGAAATCCGGTTTCAGTACAAACGATAAGATTATTTTCGGAAATCTTTGCCGCTTGCTCCATCCATTTCCATTTCCATGTTTGATCACAAATTGGATCGCCCATATCAGGATAAGCATGGATATTTCCATATTCGCAAGGAAGTTCCCCTAATTCTTCCGATCGAAATTGCATCGCCAGTGAAGGCGCGTAGAAAGGAATATGCTGCGTTAATGGGTGTGTCTTCCATGCTTTGTAACATTGTTCATGAAACGCTTTAACACCATCGGGGAACGGACAAATAGCAAGCGGATTCGCGTCTAATTCGTTACTACCTTCGATCGCTTCGATGTAATGCAGATGCGGTAGAAGTGTATTGACTAAATTTTCGGGTGTATATCCATCACGCGGATCAATCACTAACGTTACTTTGATCCCAAGGTTGACAACTTGCTTCAATGCATTGAAAAAGTATTCGTTTTTACCCCCATCTCTAATGCGTTTAATTCCAAGTTCGCGCAGATGATAAAGGACGTTTGGCAAGTCTCCATAAGCAGTATCGGTGTATCTTAGGTGCGTACAAAGACCCACATAATCAGCGTAGGTTTTGATCGGGATTTGCGGGGTTTTCTTTGATTTTTTGGATTTTAGCATTTTCTAAAGGCGGTTTAGTCAATGAATTAAGTACTGAAGTTTTTCAAAGTTCGTTGATCGGTGA
>NZ_JBOFLP010000262.1:0-6514 GCF_051657925.1 Chroococcidiopsis sp. | reverse complement strand
GTAATTGCAGCTTTTAGGAGCGATCGCCGTCCTGGGATGAATTACTCTCACTATGCCGATATTGTCGAATTTTGGTTTTTAACTGGATGCCGACCGAGCGAGGCGATCGGTTTGAGTTGGGACCATGTGAGTGAGGACTGTTACTCAATAACTTTCAATGGCAGTATTCACACGATTAAGGGCAAGCAGGTATTTAGTAAAGGATCTAAAAATAATAAGTCGCGTACCGTTGCCATTAGCGCCAGAGCTAGAGAAATTTTGCTATCTATCAAACCTAAAAACTGCCATCCCACCGATCTAGTATTTCCATCTCCTAAAGGCAATGCGATTAATTACCCCAACTTCCAAACCAAGATTTGGGGTAAAGTTGTTGACCCCATCAAATCAAATACCACACCGTATAATTGTCGCGATACCTTTATCAACTTGCAGATTTTACGGGGTATCAGTAGCACTGTAATAGCGAAGTGGTGCGATACTAGCACTGAACAGATCGACCGCGCTTATGCTGATTCAATTAAACTCAGGCAAATAAGACCGCTCGATTAAATTCCCATCTCCTAACTACATCGATCTGCGTCTCTATTGAGGCGCTTTTTTGTATGCGATCGACAAGTCTTAAAAAGCAGAATAATATTTAGTTAGTTTATTTGTACTAATAATGCCCGAACCAACACTTACGCAGATATTCGGCAGCGGCGCAACGCAAACCGCAACTACACTATCAATTGCTAAAGCAGACTTGGCAACGATGGGACTAACTGCCAGCGCGACTAACACGGCTGAAAGCTTGTATGTAGCACTGCTACTACTAGCAGAACAAACATTATCAATTGCAAATCAAGAAAATAACCCAGATCAATCTATAACAGTTGCTAAAGCTGATTTTAATTTCCAAACTCTAGTTACACGCAATAACCAACAATTTAGACAAAGCACGTATTCAGTAAATCTGCAAAAGTTAGACACATCAGCCGCTATCGATCCAGATGACTATTAATTATGGCGATCGCATCTCGAATTGATAGTTTTGTAGCTCCTACACTGACGCAACAATCTGTTTACGATGGCATCAAGCAAGCTTTTAGCAATGCAGGCTTTACCGTCGTTCATGATGAATTTACAAGCGGTGCTGACAAAGTAGTAGTTTACGTGTGTGCTTTAGATACTGCAAAAGCTTACGGTGTTACCTATCTAAGAATTAGGCTAACAACAGGCTTTGTAATTGGGCAGCAGTTATATAGCACCTGGTCAATTGCTACCCACACTGGCACGAATCCAAGCACTGAGATTACTTACACTGCACTTATTGCTAACACTCAAATTAACTTTACGGCGCTTAACGGCGCTGCTGAATTTAAGCTAATAATGCTCACTCAAGGAGTAAATGCGATCGCCCTTGGATTTGTAGCGCCAGCTAACAAGCCTGCTTGGTGGGATCTAAATGCCTGGAACTACTGCTTTATTGCAACTAGCAATACTTTTGCAGCTTTTAGATCGACTAACCTTAATCCTTACAGCAACAGCGATAACGATTCTAGCTTGAACGTATCTAGAATGGCGACCGCTAACGTGCAGACTAACCGACGCGATCTATTACCAGGAATCATTTTTTATACGCAGACAAACCAAGGAATTAGCGGGCGGACATCCGACGATCTAGTAATGATCGCTGGGAGCGGTACAACCCGCTACGATACTATTCAAATTCCAGGAGACACCAAACAATATCTATTACTCAATCCTACGAGCGGTGGGTTAGCAGTGAGGATCTCATAATGGCAGTTTTGCAGGCTCAAGCTATTGATAGTAATGGTTACGCGGCTAATAGCACTCTATTTTTTCAAGCTTCAATTACTGCAAATATTGCTAATGGAATGCAGACAATTACAGTTACTCTTGCAGCAGTATCGCTAGCGGTAGGATTACCTGCTAATGCCTTATTAATTGCAATTGCGATTACTTCAGTAAGTAGTGGATATTTTGTGAATTATTTATCTAGGCTAGCTAGATTTTTTGGGATTAGAGCTAGACAAGATATCAATTATCTATACATCCAAAAATCAGATTTACCATTACTTGCAGTGAGTCTATCTAATACTGCTGAATCTTTACTAATTGCCTTGTTACTTCAAGTAATGCTCTATGAATCAAACTCTTTAATTTCTAGGGTTACAGTTGATGCATTCAAAACAGAATTTGCAACTGTAAACTCTAGAGCGGTAATTAGATCGATACTTTTAATAAGATTGTATAGCTTAGTAACTAGAATAGAAAATTTTGAGATTGTAGACAGTAACGCTATTACGCCAAATAGCTTTAATTAAAATGACTTACTGCAAACCGTCTGAGCCAGCAACTATTACCTATAGCTTTGCTGGAAATAAAAAACAATTTGTAACTGATAAGACTCCTATCGATATTGCTACTTATGAAAAGCGAATTAACACAAGTCCTAACTTTAAAGCAGAAGGCTACACAATTAACTTTTACAGCCCCAACAACAGAAGGACTCTAGAAAACATAGTGAGAGATCACATAATTACATACTATCCAGCTTATGTCACTGAGAGCGGGTTTTCTGTACCTGCGTCCTACAGTATTTCTTGGATCGACTGCGGGGCATTTGATTTTATTAGAAATACTAACGGTACTCTTGGAGGTGTTGAAATTGACCCCAACACGCTCATATACAAACCAGAAATAAAATGCCCTGGTCCACCTTTGGGGAATAAATGCTCGATAGAAGTCAAGCACAAAGGCATAATTATTTTTCAAGATCAGGGTAATTGCCCTGTTAGTTTTAGCATTCAATGTGGCGATTGCCCCGAAGGCACTATTAAATGTAACGCGCCTGGATACCCTGGTTACTGCTGCTTGCCATGTACGGAAATTGCAGGCGAAATAAAAGCGATCGCATCTCAAGTTAGGAGAATTAATAATGTCTGAATGCGCTCAATTGCGAGCAGAATTAGCAGCGCTGCGGGCAGAAGTAGCGAAGCTCAAACCAGTAAATGAAGAAAGGATTATTGCAGCAGCAGTAGCAAGATGCGAAGGTAATTTAAAGCCTTCTATTAATCAAGCGAATGCTCTAGCTGGTGACGCGTTCGGGCAAGCAACAGCGGCGCTTACTGCTTTAGCACTGCTTAGACTTGTAGTAGCTGAAATTGCAGGAGGACTAGCAGCATTAAGAAATATAGTTATGCCTCTAATTGCTACTGTTGGCAGTCTGCAAGGTGCGATCGCTGGACTGGTTGCCCGCGTAGCAGCTTTAGCGGCAGGACTTACAGCAGTAGTGGCACAAGTAGCGGCGCTGGCGGTAGCGATTGCAGGAGCGGTAGCAGCGATCGCCCTAGTTTATGCTTTGAGCGTTCGTGTTAATTCCCTAGAGGGGTATGTCGATGCAGTTGCAAATACTGCTGATTCTGCTTTTAGTATGGCAATTAAAGCTTTTGGCATAGGACAAACAGCCGTTAATATTGGTACGGCAGCGCAAGGTACAGCTAACCAGGCACTTACTCAAATCCCACCAGTACGTGCAACAGCCGACCGCGCCCTTATTGCAGCGGGGACTGCTCAACTTGCAGCCGACCAGGCACTTACTCAAATCCCACCAGTGCGTGCAACAGCCGACCGCGCCCTTATTGCAGCGGGGACTGCTCAACTTGCAGCCGACCAGGCACTTACTCAAATTCCACCAGTACGTGCAACAGCCGACCGCGCTCTTATTGCAGCGGGGACTGCTCAACTTGCAGCCGACCAGGCACTAACTCAAATCCCACCAGTACGTGCAACAGCCGAACGTGCCCTTATTGCAGCGGGGACTGCTCAACTTGCAGCCGACCAGGCACTTACTCAAATCCCACCAGTACGTGCAACTGCCGAACGTGCCCTTATTGCAGCGGGGACTGCTCAAGTTACTGCCGACCAGGCAATTACTCAAATCCCATCTATCCGTAATACTGCAAATACTGCTTTAGAGACTGCTAATACTGCCAACATTAAAGCTGATACAGCAATCAACACGGCTAATCAAGCACTAAGAGCAAAGGCGATACCAGGACCTAGGGGATTGCAAGGAGTTCAGGGAGTACCAGGTGTTGCGGGCGCTCCTGGTGCTGCGGGAGTACCAGGTGCTGCGGGAGTACCAGGTGTTGCGGGAGTACCAGGTGTTGCGGGAGTACCAGGTGCTGCGGGAGCGCCTGGTAAGGCGGGCGCTCCTGGTAAAGATGCATCCTTAGATCCGGCGCTAATTTCTCGGATTAATAAAATAGAAAACGATATTAAGGAGCAAGATGTTTTGAACAGGCAAGGACTAACTAAAATTGAACAACTACCAACAGTGTTAGAGCCAACAATCTCAAATGCTGTAACTAGGACAGTAGCGGCGCTCGTGCCTATTAGTATCGAGCAAGCAGTTAACGATGTGAGAACAACTTTTGAAAATATTAGTAGAGCAAATAACCAAGCATTACAGCCACAATTTCAACGGACGATTGACGCTAATAGAGCCGCTATAGCAGCACTTACAGGCACTCTCACATCGGGACTAAACAACGTTAACGATCGAGTTGAAACAACTATCGGTGGTGCGATCTCAAGAGGTGGTAGCAACCAACGAATAGAACAGGCACTTACTGGATTAATTGGCGACATTGCAAGTCAAAGGACAACTAACGATCGCCAGCTAAACAATCTAGGAGGTTTAATCGCAGGAGTTCCCCTAGCGATCGCTCGCAGTCCAGTAGCTCAAGCCGCTGCTGTTACTGCTGCTGCTGCTGGAACTTGCCAGACAACGCAACCAGGCGGGTGCATGGGAGGGCAGTTTAACAACACTAACGGATTACTTAGTAATCTAGGAAGTAAACTAGATGCGCTAACTCAAGCAGGACAAGGCGCGGCGCTGTTAGCTATCAAGCGCGGTGTTGACTTATTAAACACTAAAGTTGGTAGTGTTGCTTTAAGGGGCGGCGTTACTGGCGCGCTATCAAACATTATCAATTCCAGCGCAACAGATCGGGTAATGAACTTAGTTACCGTTGCTGGAGTTATGCACAACTGCATGATGCTATCAACTTCAATTGGTGACACTTTATTTAGCGCGTTAGATAATATATTTGCAATCCCTAGTTTAGTTAAAGATCCTAATGGCGATGCTATCGATACTCGCGAACAGTTTACTAAGTATCTTGACAGCTATTTTGCTGCTTTGTTCGGCACTACTGAATGGAAAGCGATTAAAGCACAGTGGAAAGCTTACAGCACAATTTATAATACTGGATCTCAAGTATTTGGTAACATCCGAGATATCTTTAATGAAACTGGCGAAATCCAGGAAGTTACTAGAAATTGGGTTGCAGAACTTGGAAACGGACTGCAAGATGAGGGAATACTAGGTGAGGATAACTGGGAAACTAAAGATCCGAAAAAGAAAGTTAAAGGTAAATATTTTGCTAGGCTACAACGCATAGCAGAAGGATTAGAGCAAGTGGAAAATGTAGCAGAAGATTTAGAACGGGTAACATCTAGCGCCAGAAATATAGTAGAAACTGCCAATGAAATTAAAGAGAATGCCTCCACAATTTCTAAAGCTGTTGAAGATGCGAATAAAGCAGCGATCGCAGATCGTAATGCTAAAGAGGAGGGATTAGAATTGCCAAACTTTAGCATTGAGGACCTGTTTTGATGCCGGATCTAAGTTGGGCAAAACACCGCAAACTCTTACGCGCTCCTAACATTGGATTTAATGCTGAGGTTTACAGGCATTTTAAAAATTATGACAACACGCCTGGTAGGTTAATACTGCGAGACTCTCTTTTAGTAGGAGCTAAAGATAGTCGTAGCACTGCATTATTTAAAATTCAATACTTTAGAGATCAAGTACAAAAAACTCATGCCAAACCTAGTATTATCGGCATACCTAAAGAGCAATTCGATCTAGGGATTGAGATTGAATACAAACCAGTTGTTCAACTTTATTTCCAGCAAGATAGAAGCGCCGTAGTGGATGATTACGCGCCAGTTACAGCGGAAATATCTTTTAGGCTAATGAATGAGTCAACTGAATCAATTACTAAAGCAAATCTTGAGGTTTTAGCTAAAACGATAAAAAATGAGTTTGCATTGGGTGCAGGATATACATTTAACAAGGGTAAGCTTATTGCTACTTATATTGATAAAAAAAATGGTTATTTTCTACAAATATATGTAATTAATGAATCAGAAGGTGTAGAAGTAGTTAAAAAAATCCTATCGATTCAAAATCATACTTATGATGATGACCTATTTAGAATTACTCAACCCAAAAAAAGTTCAGTAAATACAACCTCTAATAAAACTATTGCAGGTAAACCCTACAAAAAATTACGCTGGCGACCAACTGCAACAGTTCGCTTTCAATGGGCAAGCGTATCTATTCGGGAAGTACCAGATCCGATTTACCTTGTAGATCGCACTATGTCACGTCCTGGATCTCTGGAACTTATGTATTAACAAACTTAAAAAAATCCCATAG